>JBHJOU010000844.1:0-4704 GCA_050329355.1 Rivularia sp. (in: cyanobacteria) | reverse complement strand
ACTTTTTCTCATTATAAAAGCATACTCAAAAAACCTTTTCTTCTAGACATAAAACTGCTTTATCCACCCTATAAGAATAAATTGCCGTTACTTCGGCGGATTTTTGGTAATTGGTAATTGGTAATTGGTAATTGGTAATTGGTAATTGGTAATTGGTAATTGGTAATGGAGCATAGAACATAACTATTATTAATTATTAACTCCTAACTCTTAACTCTAAATAATTCAAAATCTAAAATCTAAAATCTAAAATCTAAAATCCACTATATCTTTCTTCCTTCCAAGGTTCACCGCGACGATGATAACCATTACGTTCCCAAAAACCTAATTCTTCATGATCTAAAAATTCTAAACCATTGATCCATTTTGCGCTTTTCCAAGCGTAAAGATGAGGAACTACTAAGCGCATGGGACCACCATGTTCTGCACTTAAGAGTTCATTAAATAATTTAAACGCAAAAAAGTTTTCTTCTCGTAAAAAGTCTTCTATTGCAATATTGGTAGTATAACCACCGTAGCAATGCTCCATAACATGAGTCGCTTTGGAATCTACCTGAATAACTTTCATTAATTCTGTCACCTTAACTCCAGTCCACTTAACATCGAGTTTCGACCAGCGAGTTACACAGTGGAAATCGGCAGTAAAATCGTTTTGGGGTAGTGCCATAAAATCCGACCAATTCCATTTTTGAGGTTGTACCAAACCCCAGACGCTGAATTCCCATTCCTCCCTACTAACTTGGGGAGTCGCACCATAAGTAAGTACGGGAAATCCCTGAGCTAAATGTTGTCCTGGAGGAACGCGATCGCTATTTTCAGAAGTTGGTTTTTGGAAGAATTTTCCCAGCATGGTTTTGGATAATATTTTTAAGATTTATTCAAATTTATTCAAATTTATTCAAAAATAATTGTCTAACAAGAAATTTGCAAATTATATTTTCCTGAAATTGACCAAGTTATTCATAGCTGATATCTTGCACAGAGCCGCATAATTAACTACATAACAAAAAATATAAATAAAAACATTACTAACATAAAAATGTAGTATTTTAGTCCATTTCAATGGACTTATGCCATCAGACTGGGACTTGCAGTCTCAGGCGGGTAAGAACCACAGGAAAACAATTAGTAATTATTTTAACTATAGGTTTCTATGGTGCAAGTTATTCATAGGTAATTTACAGTATTGTTCCAGGGAAACGAAGGGGTAGTGATGAACTGCATAGTAAAGTAATTAACCGTACTTACAGCAATTCAAAAGTGGAAAACCAACAATTTTTTTCTACTCCCTACTCCCTACTCCCTCTTAAAACAGAATTACTCTTCGTCCTCTTCTTCTTCGGCTGATGGATAAACAAATGTAGAACGTCCGGTCAAAATTGACTTACCAAGGGAAAGAGCTTTTTGAGCTTCAACAGTCGCTTTGTGTCTCCAAGTCGCTCTACGTTTATCTCGTCTGGATTTAGATGTTTTCTTCTTTGGAACAGCCATAAAAGCAAATACCCTAATTTTTCACAACCTTTTTATTCTAAGGCATGAATTAATTAATAGCTCTTAAGAAATACTATACTACTCAACTTCCACCTGTGGTGTCGGGTTGGGAACTGTGTCAGATGATTGTGGGGAAGCCTCTTCAACAGGATTGTTTTCTACATTATCGGTAGGGTTGGGATTATTAGCTTTTGTCGCACTTGGTCCGAAAAATAGTAGCGTCTGTGCCATTTTAAAGTACTTTGCCCAACGTTGCGGGTCGGGACGATTGCGCCACTCGCTACGACTGACGTTTAATTCCAAAACAGGTGCGATCGCGCCATAATTCTGTACGGAAACGATTATTGATACATCTGTCACTAAAATATCTCCATCAAAACCGCGTTGAGCCGCTGCCCTTGCTACTGCTTCCGCTCTCCGCAGCAAGCTTTGGTAATTGTCTCCCGGCAGACGATCGATTTCAAGGTCGGTTCTATTAGTATAAGCTTTTACCATTTGAGGGGCGATCGCATCAATCACCAACCACGTTGGTACAGCAGTACTCAGCAAAAGTACGGCGTTAGTTATCCGGATTTTCTTTGCGAACGACAGCATAAGGGGAATAAATGTGTTTATTTTTAACAATTTTTTGCCGACCATTATTTATCATCTCCTAGGATTAATAAAAGTGTTTTCATGGATTTAAGTAATAATAATGACCTCTCATCTTCGTCTAGCTGATGAAAATCACTTAGACTTATAGACATAGGTTAGCTTTGTTTTTTAGCATCAGCAAATTACATTAATTACCCTCGTAGTATTCAGCCTGATAATTGGCACTACAAAAGTACTCAGAGTATATATATTCAGTTTCCAACTAATAACAAAGGGCGCATGGCAAAATTATGGGCGATCGCGATTGGCATCAATCAATATGAGTATTTTCAACCTTTGGGCTATGCTCAAGCAGATGCTGAAGGAATACGGGATTTTTTAGTTCAACAAGCAGGTTGGACGAAGGAACAATGTCTGTTAATGACGGATTCTTCTGTACCGATAAAAGATAAACCAACCTTACCGACAAAGCATAATATTCTTCAGTTACTCGAAGATTTAGCAGCTCATTCTTGGCAACCGCAAGATCAATTATGGTTTTTCTTTAGCGGTTATGGAATCAACTATGAAGGACAAGATTATTTGATACCTGTTGATGGCGATTCGCAACGCATTAGTGAAACTGCCATCGAAATCCGTCAGTTGATGCAAACTCTACAAATTGCTGGACTTTCCGTATTATTACTACTTGATTTTAATCGCGCTTTTGGCACTCAAGCAAATTCTTGTATCGGCGAAGAAACGATTGAATTAGCCCAAGAGTTACAAATCTCTACCATACTTTCTTGTCAACCAGAGCAGTTTTCTCATGAAAGCAGCGAATTAGGACACGGCTTTTTTACCGCCGCACTTTTAGAAGCTTTGCGTTACGGTAATATCAACAATTTGGCTGGCTTGGAAAGTTATTTGAGTGTTCGCACTCCTGAATTATGTCAGCATCATTGGCGACCAATTCAAAACCCTGTCACTTTTACTACATCGCCACAACAAAGTTTATTTTTACCCGAACAAAGTGATACCGAAGAACCACCGAATATCCTAGACTTGAATGAAACTTTTACTGCTCGTGCGGCACCAAAGCTTGAGGAAAAACCAGTAGAGCATAATACTTCTTCACAAGTTCCACAACTCTCTACAGAAAGTTCTTCTGCTCCTACAAAAAAAGAAAAAACCACAAGTCTATTCGGCAAATCGCTGCTGTTATGGGGTACAAGCACTTTAGCCGTCGGCGGATTACTTTTATTAGTATTTCTACGCAATCAATCTGGTCAGATATTCCAAGCATCCGATCATGTTACGGTTGTCAACCCTTTACCAAGTAATTTTGCCTTAGAAAAGCGTCAAGGTGCCAATTCTAACTTCCAAGAAACTAACCAAGCAATCTTGGAATTGGAAAAGATGTCTCTTAACCCTAATCAAGCTAGCGATTTAAGCAAGGCGATCGCCATTGCCCAAAATATTAAGATAAATGAAGCCGGTTACAAACAGGCTCAGAAAAATATTATGATTTGGAATAACATGATTTTGGATTTAGCCAAAAATCGTGCCGCAAACATGGAATATGATAGCGCGATCGCAGCTGCTCAGTTGGTCAAAGAACAAGACTCAAATTACCGAGAAGCCCAAGCAGCCATCAAGCAGTGGCAATTACTCCGCCAACAATATTTAAGTAACAAAACTGTTTTAGAAGCAGCTCAAGCTCTAATTAGACCAGAACAAGCATCGACTTACAATCGCGCTATTGAAGTCGCCAAAAGAATACCGCAATCTCAACCGGGGTTCACGATTGCTCAAGAATCGATTAATCAATGGAGTCGAGAAATAATCAGGCTTGCGAAAAATCGTGCCGATAACCAGCAATTCTCTTCGGCAATTGCAACCGCTACTTTGGCTCCAGAAGATACAGCTGCTTATGCCGAAGCTCAACAATTAATCCAACAGTGGCAACAAAAAATACAGCGTAATTAAGATGGCATGAACACAAATCTACTTTTCTTCTGTATTGGCTTACTTAACAGTACTGCGAAATGTCCTCGCCACATTCATCAGCTAAATAACACAACGAACGAAAACGCAAGGCAACTACTTCCTCGTACAACGGGTTGAGCTTGCACATTGGAGGAATATGAAACAAAGTTCTACCAAATAAATTCACATCCCGTTCAAACGGACATTGAGCCGGAATCACCTGACAAACCCGATGAGCAAATTGGCGATCGCGCACCTCAATATTATTTATCCAAAGCCGCAAAGGCTTCAAAATATCGCATCGAAACTTTTTACCTGGATTATGCTGGGTTAGATTCCCTTCATTTTCAATCTCTTGATTGATTAATACCCAACTTGCCAGGAATATTTTTCTTGTGGTATTATTGAATACCTTCATTGTGTTTTCCTCTAGTTTTTTGAGGGTTTTTAATTTAATTAACGAGTATTTACGACAGGTCAACCAGCTTTCTTTTGGGAAGCCTCTTGTTCTGACGAAAATCTCATCAATTTTGTTCGGCAGTCTGTAGATCAGACAGCTATCTTTTGCTACGTCAAGTTAAGCGCAATTTCCCTGAAATCGGAAGTAGGATACTCCCATCTTGTTGATAACTTGATGTTATTAAGATTTTA
>JBHJOU010000413.1:0-5132 GCA_050329355.1 Rivularia sp. (in: cyanobacteria) | reverse complement strand
GAACTCTGAGTGTTTACACTACTATTAATTGCTGCACCTCCCTGAGTTGTAATTTGTACGCTCTCTTGTCTTTGAGAATTAGCAAAAGCTGCGCCGGGTGCAACCATTAAACCAGCAGCCAATAAGCCGAAAGCCAAAGATTTATTTAACATTTTTAGACCTCAAAATTATGTATCGATTAGAACTGGCGTTGCCGATTTGTATTTATCGACACCGCCCTCGAAAGTTGAATGGGAAAAATTACCGACAAGCGTGGCTGTTATTCGCAACTTGCTTCTGGTCATTAACGCTGCTGCTAGATTGAGCGTTATCAGAACCATTTACAGCCGCACCGCTTTGAGATGTCCCCTGTGAAGAATTCTGTGATTGTCCGCTATAGCTACCGCCGCAGTAAGCAGGACGACCGTAAGGACGACCTCTACCAATACCGTCGCGACGATTTTGAATTTGCTCTTGGATGTTCAAAGATTCAGAACTTTGAGCGTTGGTGCTACCGTTGATTGCAGTACCATTTTGGACAGTATTTTGATTGCTATTCTGAGATTGAGAATCAGCAAAAGCCGCACCGGGTGCAACCATTAAACCAGCAGCCAATAAACCGAAAGCCAAAGATTTGTTAAACATTGTCAGAACCTCTTGTAATTAGTTTTGTTGTGTGTTGTGTTGTTGAATGGAGATGGCTTTGATGGATATATGCAAAGCCATATTTATCTGATAACTGTTAACTGATTTTTATCTGCAAGTGCGGCTGTTATTGGCAACTTGTTTCTGGTCATTAACACTGCTGCTAGATTGAGCGTTATCAGAATAATCTATAGCCGCACCGCTTTGATTTGTTCCCTGAGAAGAGTTTTGTGACTGTCCGCTATAGCTAGGAGCGCAGTAACCAGGACGACCGTAAGGACGACCTCTACCAATACCGTCGCGACGATTTTGAATTTGCTCTTGGATATTCAAAGATTCAGAGCTTTGAGCATTGGTACTACCGTTAATTGCAGTACCATTTTGAACGGTATTTTGATTGCTATTCTGAGATTGAGAATCAGCAAAAGCCGCACCGGGTGCAACCATTAAACCAGCAGCCAATAAACCGAAAGCCAAAGATTTGTTAAACATCGTTAAAACCTCTTGTAGTTAGTTCTGTTATGTGTTGTGTTGTTGAATTGAGATGGCTTTGATGTATATATGCAAAGCCATATTTACCTGTTAACTGATAACTGATAACTGATTTTTATCTGCAAGTGCGGCTGTTATTAGCAACTTGCTTCTGGTCGTTGACGCTGCTGCTAGATTGACCGTTAACTGAACCGTCTACAGCCGCACCGCTTTGAGATGTCCCCTGTGAAGAATTTTGAGACTGTCCGCTATAGCTAGGAGCGCAGTAAACAGGACGACCATAAGGACGACCGTGACCACCAACGCGATCGCGAGTTTTCTGAATTTGCTCTTGGATATTCAAAGATTCGGAACTTTGAGCATTGGTGCTACCGTTGATTGCAGTACCATTTTGGACAGTATTTTGATTGCTATTCTGAGATTGAGAATTAGCTAAAGCTGCACCGGGTGCAACCATCAAACCAGCAGCCAATAGACCGAAAGCAGCATACTTCTTCAACATTTTATAAACCTCGTGTAATAGTGTTGTGTGTTTTGTTGTATCTTGTGTGTTGTTGCCCAGAAGATCAACTTTCTTTAAAATTTCAACAGGCATTTATTAACAACCTTTGATGATTTTTTAAAGTTTTTATTTTTCTCTTGTGGGATATACGGGGCTACAGAATTTAGTTTGCTTATTCCGGATTTCCCCGATTTTTTTTTGGAAAATAAATGTTCGTGCTTTTAATCAGCGACCATTTCTGGTGAATTACCATTACCAATAATTCCTGCTTCGATCATCCACCGCGAACAACTAACTTATAAAGTTGAACCTCTATACTTAATTACTTTAACCAAAGAACTTGAGTGTGTCAAGTCTTTGGTTAAAAAAGTTGGGCGCAATATTTTTTTGATGTTAGGATGTACCGCTATAGACGTGCTTGAGTTGTGTAGTTGTGAAACGGAAACCAAAACCAAGGATAGCTTTTCTTCGTGAAAAGGCGGGTTTAACCCAGCTTGAGTTGTCTCGTCTCGTAGGCGTGACAGAAAGCACCATCCAAAACTGGGAAAGTGGTAGAACAGGGATAGACCACATTCAGAGAATCGTAAAATTTTGTAAAGCTCTCGATTGTCAAGTAGAGGATTTGATCGAATCGGAAAAAGACTTCCCAGAAGAAGCATCAACAAAACCAGCTTCTTTGCAAGAAATCCATAATTTACTAGGTACCGAGGAGGAAAAAATAGAGGAAACAGGGGGATTACAGGAAGCAGGGGAAGCAGAGGAAGCCGGAAACAGAAAGTAAAGCTTTAACAATTAACCTCTGACCTCTGACTTTATTTTCTCCTGCCATAAAGTATCTATAGTGACAAAAGAATATCCTTCTTTTAATAATTGAGGGATGATTATTTCTGTGATTTTTGCGACATCTTGACCGCCATAAAAGCCATCGTGTAATACTATCAAAGAACCATTTTCTAAGTTATTCATAACCCTGTTGACAACTTTATTTATTCCTGGAAGTACCCAATCTTCCGGTACAACGCTCCACATAACGGGGCGGTAATTCCACTGAAGAAAAAGCTGTAAAGTTTGAGGCAGAAATAAACCATTAGGGGGTCGGATATCGCGTACTTTTTCCGGTGGTAAATTACAAGCATTGTAAATAGCTGCTTGGGTTTTTTGCAAACTTTGTTTGAGTTCCGTTGGGGAGAGAAGAGGGAAATTGTGATGATAATAGCCGTGTAAGCCAATCCAATGTCCGCGAGAATGAACTTGTTGAGCTATATGTGGCGCACGTTCGACGCAAATACCCAGCCAAAAGAAACTTGCTTGAATTTGATAATAATCTAAAACTTGTAACAATTGCTGCGTATATTGGGGATGGGGACCATCATCAAAAGTGAGAGCAATGATTTTGGAATTTGGATTACCCCTCCAAAGACATTTTGGAAAACTTGATTTCAGAATTGGGTACAAAAGCGGGAACAAAGGATAAAGCTGCATTTTGAAGAATAGGGTTGGGGGGAACAGAGAAAATTCTACTTCCATCTGTATTTACAACGCAGTATAATCTTTCCCAGCTAACTTAACAGCCCGAATATTCATCTGTTGGTAAACACATCCCCACAATTAAATTACCTAATAGCTAGATTGAATTTTATGAAAGCAAATTTAATTTTCACTCTGCAAATATTCTTTATATTCCACCTGAAATTCCCTGGAATTTTGAAAATCAACAGAAAGTTGCGAAAGTGCTTCGACAACAGCATTTTTATCTATTTGAGCTAAAGCAATAATTCCCGGTTGTTTGGGAATGCGAAACTCGTTATGATCGTGAAAAGTAATTGTCACAATTGTTCCCAATGAATCTCCTGCTGTTGATGTGATGGTACTCCACATCCACCTTTGTTGATTCGTTTCTTCTTTGTTTCCCCACTCTCTCGATATACTAAAATTACCAGGAAATTTGGGTTCTGGATATAAATTAATCTGTTTGAGTTGCGTGTGAATTGGTCGAAAGAGAAAGTTTAAATAAGCTCCATAAGCCATGTCTCCAGCTTGATTGAATATACGCAATAATTTATTATGATGTTTTTCTAGTATAATTTCCCAGTTTGCGCCTATGTGACTTTCAATATATTTAGCGATCGCAAAAATATCGCTGTTCTCTTTTTTCATCAAAAATTCTTGTAATGATTCCATTATTTCTAACCTTCCAATTAAGTCAGTTCTTAATTGTGACGCATCATCAATGGAAAATATTGTAAAAAAATGACCTCATCTGGAGAGTAAAATATGACAAGGGTATGAACCTCGTTGTTTGAGATAGGTTGTGGGGTTGCAAGCAGTAAAACTGCGGAAATCGTGAATAAAATGGGCTTGGTCGAAATAACCAGAAGTTAAAGCAATATCGCTCCAATCAGCGCCTGTTTTTCCAGCCAAAAGAAGAAGAATTCGTCGTAAGCGTTGAATACGACAAAACGACTTGGGTGTTATACCAACAAAATCACAAAACAATTGCCCAAAATAGCGGTTACTAATCCCAATTTTGTTTACCACTTCATTAATTGTTGGTACTGATGATTTTTGAAATTCACGCAATGCAAAATCAACAATTGGATGAGGTTCGTGTGGCTGCATCATCCTTAAAAAAAAATGTTCCAAAACCAGAAAGCGAGTTTTTATTGTTTGGGCTTGAAGCAGATTTTCTCGTAATTTTTCGGCATGGAAATTCCATAATTCACCCAGGGATATTACTTGATTGTGCAATTCTCTAGGGGGAATTGGAAAAAATGGCACAGTACCACCTGGTTGAAAACGCACACCCATCACCGATATTTGACTGTGGTTATCGATGATAAGGCTTTGGGACTGAATTCCACATAATCTCATGTTGCTCGTATTACCACACCGTTCCCGACTCGTTATGTCGAACAATGGTATGGTATCAGAATTGAGATTTATGACTAATTCCATTGACCCAATCGGTAGCAATTTTACTTGTGATGAAGCTAAACTGTCGCCTTCGCTCGACCAGAAAAATTTGACGAACTGGGATAATGGCGATTGTGGAATGTAAGTATGATAAATCGTAGTTTTTACCATCTTATTTGAAATATTTTATAATTAAGTACTAATTTAATCTAAACAATTGCAACTGATATCATAAACTCAAAGCAAATACTAGCTAACATATCAATAAGTCATTAACAAAGCATTCTCTGAAAACTTAGCAGAATGTAGCAGAACTATGGCAACTTTGATAATTTTGTTATCCACCTTTGGCTTTGCAATTTTGGTCAGACTTATCTTTTTTAATCAACAACCTATTAACTATCGTCTTTGTGGACGAATTGCTTTAGCTGCGATGTTTTTATTTGCTGGAATCAGTCACTTTTTACTAGATGATGGTATGGTGCAAATGTTACCTAATTTTGTACCTTTTCGCTATTTAATCATCTATGTAACTGGCATTATTGAATTATTTTTTGCGGTTGGTTTGTTGCTGCCAAAATACTCTCGACTAACAGGAATA
>JBHJOU010000999.1:0-3025 GCA_050329355.1 Rivularia sp. (in: cyanobacteria) | reverse complement strand
TAACTCTTAACTCCTAACTCCTAACTCCTAACTCCTAACTCCTAACTCCTAACTCCTAACTCCTAACTCCTTTACCTTTTCCACTGTTGCAAAATATAATCATAAAAAGCTTGTTTATCTACTTTATCCATGACCGAAACTTTTCTTCCTGATGATACAATTTTTGTTCTTCCTTGACTTTTCCCATTGGTAATAATTTCTGTTTCGATTTCTTTGATTTTAAATAATTCGGGACGTGCTAAATAAGCTGTTGCTAATACATCCCAAAAATAATAATCTTGGGGAATTACTAAGGCATAACATTGTCCTGCTAAATCAGATATAGGATAATTTATTTGTTTCCCCATTTGTTGGACAATTTCTGATGTCACTGGGACATTATTAGTAATATCTAAAGGACACATAATGATTTCACTTTGAGTATCCCATATTTGTGCTACTGAAATTGGGTCCCAATAAGCATTCCATTCGGCAGTTCCATCTTGTCCCGGTTCCCAATTTTTTTCAACGTTACCGGGTACATTTAATGCACCTCCCATCCACACAATTCGTTGAATTTTTGTTTCGATTTCTGGTGCTTTTTGTAAGGCTGTTGCTATATTTGTTAATGGTCCAGTTGCCATGATTGTAACTGGTTCGGGTGCTTGTTGGAGTACTTTAACGGTAAAATCTTCACCGGGTTCGGCAATTAAAGGTGTGGTGATGGTTTCCTGTTGATTGAGTATGGGAAAATGGTCAACGACAAAAGAATCGCGACGGTAAAGATTGGGAAAAGGATTAATCCCGCGTACTTTACTTTCGGCTACCGGAATTTGAGAAAATCCCATTAAATCGAGAATTTTTCGAGTAGCATTAACCGCAGGTTGTGCGTAACAATCAGCCGCAGTGACTACAACACCAAGCGGTTGGACATTATCCATCGTCATTAACAACATAGTTGCCAAATAATCGTCCACACCACCATCATGATCCATTAATACGAGTTGTTTTGACATAAAAACAAAAAATAAGAAATAAAAAATTAAATACAATTTCCTGTTAATGAAAAATTGGTCGTTGCTGGTATAGTAGAAGCGATAATTTTTCCTTGGGAGATGACGTAGCGGGGTTGATTGCGAATACGAATAGCGTCGTAATAATCCCATTCATCTAATACAATCAAAGACGCGGGTTTACCAATTTCTACTCCATATTTATCTTCTATATGTAGTGTTTTAGCTCCATTACTTGTCACCATTTGATAACAAGCGTTGACTTCTTCTCGTCCAGTCATATGACAAATATGTACACCCATATGAGCGACATCTAACATACTTCCTGTGCCTAAACTATACCACGGGTCTTGGACGCAATCGTGACCGAAACTGACGTTCAAACCATTTTGCCATAATTCTTTAACACGAGTGACTCCTCGACGTTTGGGATAAGTATCTGTACGTCCTTGTAAGGTAATATTAATCAATGGATTGGCAATAAAATTAATTTGAGCGCGTTGTAGGAAACCCATTAATTTAAACGCATAAGCATTATTATAGGAACCGAAAGCGGTGGTATGACTGGCTGTAACTCGACTACCAATTTGTGTATGAATAGCTTCAGCAGCAACTACTTCTAAAAACCGCGATTGTTCATCATCAATTTCGTCACAATGGATATCAATTAGACGATTATATTTTGCTGCTAATTCAAATACTCGTTTTACCGAGCGCACTCCCGAATCTCGTGTCAATTCATAATGGGGAATTCCTCCCACTGCATCCGCACCCATTTCTAAAGCTTTTTCCAACAACATTTCGTTTTGGGAATCCGAGTAAATTCCATCTTGAGGAAATGCAACTACTTGTAACGTCATCCAATCTTTGACTTCATCCCGCAATTCTAATAATGCTTGGAGTGCAATTAACTGCGGTTCACTGACATCTGCATGAGTTCTGACAAATAATATACCTTGTACTGCTTGCTCTTTTAACATGGTGAAAGCGCGTTTTTTTACATCTTCGATAGTAATTTCACGTTTGCGATCGCTCCAAATTTGAATTCCTTCAAACAGTGTCCCAGTTTGATTCCAACGGGGTTCTCCTGCTGTTAAAACTGAATCTAAATGAATGTGTGACTCAACAAAAGGGGGTGAAACTAATTTTTCTTCTAAATCGATTTCCTGACGAGCAGATTCTTTTAAACTAGGGGAAATAGCAGTAATTAAACTATCTTTAATGCCAATATCCACAAGTTGACTATCTTCAGTATCAAATGTAATTAATCTACCCCGGCGTAGAACTAAATCGTAAGTCATTCGATTTTGGATTTTAGATTTTAGATTTTGGATTTTTATATTTTATTAGGACTTACGCAACCGGCACATTTTCCTTGTAGGGGAGGCGGTTGAGGCGGTGTGGATTCTCCCAAGGGCGTTATTGCCGTTGTGTAGTTTAGAATAAATTTGAACGGTTCTATAAGACTTGTAGCGTCACGCACCACCCGCATCCACCAGACAATTGCGGCTATTCCTATTTATATTCGCAATAAATTAACTCCTAACTCCTAACTCCTAACTACTAACTCTTTCTTGTAAAAATTGCTCAAATACAAGTCTATCAGGTAACGAAGGTTGTGCGCCGGATTTGGTTGCTGCTAATGCCCCTGCTGCTGCACCCCATGTCACGGCTTGACGTAAGGAAAGTCCCTCGGAAAGGGCTGCGGCTAAACCTCCGTTGAAAGCGTCTCCTGCGGCTGTGGTGTCTACTGTTGTTACTGAAAATGCTGGTGTAAAAAAACTTTCTGTTGCGGTACCACAATAAACACCTTTTGCACCAAGTTTAACGATTGCACACTTTACACCTTTTTGTAATAAAACTTCGGCTGCTTTCTTTGCTGAATCTTCTCCATTAACTGTAAAACCTACTAACTGTGATGCTTCAACTTCATTCGGTGTCAGAATATCTACTAATGGATAAAGTAATTCTGGTAACTCTGATTGTGCTGGTGCGGGGTCGAGAATTACTTTGACTCCGGCTTTTTGTGCCTC
>JBHJOU010000668.1:0-4271 GCA_050329355.1 Rivularia sp. (in: cyanobacteria) | reverse complement strand
GCGCGGGGTTCTCGAATTCAAGTAGTAGTTAATGAATTACGCGGCGAAAAAATTGACGTGATTCGTTGGTCTCCAGATCCGGCAACTTATATTGCCAACGCTTTGAGTCCAGCACGAGTAGATGATGTCCGACTTATGGACCCAGAAAGCCGCCAAACTCACGTACTTGTAGCTGAAGATCAATTAAGTTTAGCCATCGGCAAAGAAGGACAAAACGTTCGTTTAGCTGCTAGACTTACAGGCTGGAAAATAGATATCAAAGACAAAGCTAAGTATGATTTTGAAGCAGAAGATGCCAAATTCTCAGATGTAAGAGCGCAACACGCAGCAGAACTTGATGAGCTTGAAGAACTTGAAGAACTTGAAAGACTTGAACAGCAGAAACTGCAATCTGACAAATTAGAACATGACGATCGCGAATTTTTATCCGAAGAATTTGAAACTGAATTAGACGAAGATGAAGCTTCCGAAGAATTTGAGTCTGAAAATCAAAGTATTTATTAATCGTAATAATCCACCACAATAGCGAAAGCCGAATAGTCAGTTAAAATGAAACCGAATTGGAGGCGTTGTATTAGTTGTCGAAAAGTCAGTTTAAAACAAGAGTTTTGGCGGATTGTCCGCGTGTTTCCTTCAGGAAAGGTACAATTAGATGAGGGCATGGGGCGTTCAGCCTATATTTGTCCAAATCCGAGTTGCCTTAGCGTTGCTCAGAAAAAAAATAGATTAGGACGAGCCTTGCGTACATCAGTGCCAGAAACACTGTATACAACATTGTGGCAGCGCTTACCTTAAAGCTATACCCTAGAATAATCGTTTTCATAAAGCAATTTAAATGAGGGGGTTACTTTCCAGAATAATATTAACGAATGCGACTATGCTCGATAGTAGTGTTGATTAAATTATCTTTTAGTAACATACGGTCAGTGCCAAAATTATAAATTAGTATTGACCCATGGTCTGTTATATGATAAACACTTGCAAAACTTAGTTATTGTAGGCTTTCATGTGTTAAACCCAACAGAAACATCAACCAAACAAAAAACTAAATATCGGCACTTACTTGCTGATGCTTGGGCGCAATCAGGCGTTAACAAATGTTGTGCAAGCGTAGAGATGCCAGCTTTTCAACGGTCACATCTCTCTTTCCTAATGGTGAAAACTGTTTTCAAACCGAAAATGGTAGCCATTACACAGTAACTCAAGGATGGAGATGTCGCAAAAGCTGGCAACCATCCGTTAAAACTGTAAATTATAGGGGAAGAGTGGATGAACAACGGCAAAGTTAGAATTTACGAATTATCAAAGGAATTGAATTTGGAAAACAAAGAGCTACTAGTAATTTGCGACCAGCTCAATATTGCGGTCAAAAGTCATAGCAGCACGATTTCAGAATCTGATGCCGAACGTATTCGTTCGCAAGCAGTAAAACTAACGTCTACTTTAGCTTTGTCGAAAGAGCATGGTACAAATAAGCATAACCATGCTTCTGCACCTAGTAAACCACAAATCTTGGAAATTCGTAGCAAACCAAAAGCACCAAATAATTCTAGTAATTTACCAAACCAAGACAGCGCATCAAATCCGGCTGCGCCCCCCCGACCTTTTACATCTCCTGTCTCGCCGATGGAACCAGTGGCACCAACAGCACCCGCTTTTCAAAATCAGTCTCAGAAACCAAATAACTCTTTATTCGTTGAAAATACGGATAATTTAGCATCCACTTCCTCCTCAGAATCAGATAAAACTGCTTTGAGCAAACCAGAAAAATTAGTTTCACCCAAATCTAAACCGGAAATGCCAAGCGCGCCCGAATTGACTGCTCCACCTAGTAGACCCGTGGCAGCAAAACCCAATTCCGGTTTGCATAGTAGCGTCGCCGAAAAACCAGTTCTCAAGCGCGATCGCGATCAAGACAAAGACAAAGACAAAGTCAAACGACAACAGAACAAGCCGACTACCGATAAAGTAGAACAACCGAACCAGTCGAACGCACCAGTATCAAAAACTGCGCGTCCGACGATTTCGCCAGTATCGAAAACGGAAAAACCTCAAAAGCCGAGGAAAGTATCGCCAGGTGGTAGTTCGGATGACGTACAACGTCCGAGGAAGACAGTAGCACGCCAAGATTCATCAGCCCCTCCGAGCATATCGGCTCCACTAAGACCGCCACTAAGACCGGCGGCGAAATCAGAAAATGTCGAATCAATTGATGATGACGACAAAGACAATGATGTTGCCGATGATATCGTTGAACTCAAGCGTCCAACACCGCCTCGTTTGCCTAGAGGTCAGAAAAAACGCTCCAAGCAAGAGGAAGCACTCGACGAAATCAAAGAAGCCGCCAAAGCCGGTAAGGTTGTTAAGAATAAGCGTCTGAAACCAATGGTTGAAGACGACTTTGATGAAGACCTACTTAGTGAAGATGAAGCAGCCGATAGCATCGCAGCAGCAGTTAGCAATGCCATCGTTCGTCCTCCCAAGCCAAAAAGTTCCAGAGCAGCAGCAGCAGCACCAACTCCTGCGGCACCAAGCAAAATTAAAAAATCCGGGTCTCGCGACCAAAATCGTCGGCGCGGCGGTAGCGGTGGCAACAATACAGAAACGGAAATCAAAGAGCTGCGTCCGGAAAAACTAATCGTTAGCGGTCCGATGACCGTACAAGAACTGGCAGATGCTTTAGCAACGCCCGACACAGAAATTGTCAAAATCTTGTTCATGAAGGCGATCGCGGTTAGCATCACCCAAAGCCTTGATACATCGACAGTGATCATGGTGGCAAAAGAGTTAGAAGTAGAAGTTGAGATTCCAGAACCAGAAGCCGAAGCTCGTAAAGTCACCGAGATGCTCGACTTTGAAGATATGGAATTTCTCCATCGTCGTCCGCCTGTAGTGACTATTATGGGTCACGTAGACCACGGTAAAACTACCCTACTCGACTCGATTCGCAAAACGAAGGTCGCTTCCGGAGAAGCCGGAGGTATTACTCAACACATTGGTGCTTACCACGTAGACATAGAACATGACGGCAAACAGCAGCAAATTGTCTTTTTAGATACTCCTGGTCACGAAGCATTCACGGCAATGCGGGCAAGGGGAGCGCGAGTCACAGATATTGCCATATTGGTAGTAGCTGCGGATGATGGCGTTCGTCCCCAAACGGTTGAAGCTATTAGTCACGCTAAAGCTGCCGGAGTACCGATTATTGTTGCCATCAACAAAATTGATAAAGAAGCCGCACAGCCAGATCGAGTTAAGCAAGAGCTAGGTCAGTATTCTTTAGTCCCAGAAGAATGGGGCGGCGATACAATTATGGTTCCCGTGAGCGCCATCAAAGCAGAAAACTTGGATACGCTCTTAGAAATGATTGTCCTGGTATCGGAAGTAGAAGAACTACAAGCCAACCCAGACCGTTCAGCAAAAGGAACCGTGATTGAAGCCCATTTGGACAAAGCAAAAGGTGCAGTCGCAACCCTGTTAATTCAGAACGGAACCTTACACGTAGGAGATATCCTGGTAGCCGGTTCTGTGTTCGGAAAAGTCCGGGCAATGGTTGATGATAGAGGTCGCCGAGTAGAAGCTGCGAGTCCTTCCTTTGCTGTAGAGGTATTAGGCTTAAATGACGTACCGGCAGCAGGAGACGAATTTCAAGTCTTCACCAACGAGAAAGAAGCACGTTTACTTGCTAACGAACGAGCCGAGAAGATACGCCAATCCCGCTTGATGCAGGGCGGACGTGTAACTTTAACAAGTATTTCAGCACAAGCACAAGAAGGCGAGTTAAAAGAACTCAATTTAATCCTGAAAGCAGACGTGCAGGGTTCGCTCGAAGCTATTTTGGGTGCGCTCAAACAAATTCCCCAAAACGAAGTACACATTCGGATGTTGTTATCTGCTCCAGGGGAGATTACCCAGACAGATATTGACCTTGCAGCAGCCAGTGGTGCCGTAATTATCGGCTTCAACACCACATTTGCCAGCGGTGCCAGACAAGCCGCAGACGAAGCTGGTGTAGATGTACGAGAATACAACATCATCTACAAACTCTTAGAAGACATCCAAGATGCATTGGAAGGTCTACTGGAGCCGGAATTAGTCGAAGAACCTTTAGGACAAGCAGAAGTACGTGCAGTGTTCCCTGTGGGACGCGGTGCTGTTGCTGGTTGCTACGTTCAGTCCGGTAAACTGGTTCGTAACTGCAAAGTCCGAGTACGTCGCGGGAATAACATGATATTTGAGGGTGTCCTTGATTCGCTCAAGCGGATGAAAGA
>JBHJOU010000790.1:0-2559 GCA_050329355.1 Rivularia sp. (in: cyanobacteria) | reverse complement strand
TGAGTGGTCATCAATTGGAATAATTACTCTGGGATGGATTATTGCACCAGTTATCAGCGGTTGTATTGCAGCTTTGTTTTACAGTCAAATTAAACGTTGGATTTTAGACCAACCGCAGCAATTGCGACAGTTAAATGAGTGGATTCCCTGGTTAAGTGCATTGTTGTTGGGAGTATTCGGAGTCATCGTGCTACCAAAAGCAACTCAACCGTTAGCAACTTTTTTGATTGAGCAAGTTGGCTTGAAATTACCGTCTCATGACATTCCACTTTTTATCGGTACAATCGCAGCAGTTGGACTTACAGTTTATAGTTGGCGAGAATTGGAAACGCAAGGGGATAAGCAGAAATCAAACAATTACCAATTACCAATTACCAATTCCCCATTACCAATCCAAAATCCAGTTGAGCGTATATTTGCTAGGTTCCAATTATTGAGTGCTTGTTTTGTGGCGTTTGCTCACGGTTCAAACGATGTGGGAAATGCGATCGCTCCTTTGGCTGCCATAACTTATGTTAATCGCACCGGAAAAGTTCCCATTTACGATTTAGATATTCCCCTATGGATTTTGGTAATTGGTGGTACTGGGATTGTGTTTGGTTTGGCGGTTTGGGGTAAAAAAGTGATTGCGACTATCGGTGAAAGTATTATTACTTTGCAACCAAGTAGTGGGTTTTGTGCGGAACTCGCAACCGCTACAACGGTAATTATTGCATCTCGTTTGGGTTTACCTGTTTCCACTTCTCACGCACTTGTAGGTGGTGTGGTTGGTATTGGAATTATCAAAGATATCAAATCGGTGCAATTGAAAACTTTACAGGGAATTGCAGCTGCTTGGATAGTTACGCTTCCGGTGAGTGCAGTTTTAAGCGCAGTTATTTTTAGCTTGGTTCGTCTTGTTTGGCAATAAAATTATGTAGAGACGTTGCACTGCAACGTCTTATTATCTACACGATTTGGATCGATAATTTCATTAAATATTATTAGATTGGACTATGCAGTGTATTTACAAATTACTTTTACCAACCGGACGTTGACCATCTATATTCAACATATGGTCAATTTCTAAATCGCTTGGATCAACCGGACGTTGACCATCTTCATTTATTATTTCCGAATCTTCAAAATTGCTCTTGGCTATTGGGCGTTCACCATCTACATTAAAGGTTTCTTCAACTTCAAAATTACTTTTAGCAACAGGGCGATCGCCATCTTCGTTAAAAGTATGGTCAATTTCTAAATCGCTTGGATCTACAGGGCGTTCACCGTCTACATGAATAATGTCACCTTCTTCATAATCGCTCTGAGCAATCGCTTGATTTTCTACATTAAAGGTTTCTTTAACTTCAAAATTACTTTTAGCAACCGGACGAACGCCATCTTCATTAAAAGTATGGTCAATTTCTAAGCCTTTTGAATCAACCGAACGTTCGTTGTCTTTGCTAATTTGTTGAGAATCTGTTTTTGATTTTTTGCTTTTCTTGCTTTTTTTATTCATAACCAAGCTTTAAATGGACAGAAAAATAAATTCTGTGATTGAATTATTTATAATCTCAATAGTATAATATTGGGTTGTTCAAATACTTGTATCCACAGGAATAGGATTACAAATTTAGATGTTGCTGCGGAAGGATCAATCTTGTGAGGTTCTTTCCATCCCTCGATCATTGCTGATGATTCCCCCGATTAGGATAAAATCTCTCCGGTAATAGTCCCCACCCAGCAGCATCAGCACCCCAGTTACGGAAAACCTTTTGACGTGCGAAAGCGTGAGCAAAGCGCCAATTAGAAATCTTCTTCCATGCCGAACTCCACTGGGCGGTTTCATCTGCTTGCTGTAAAGCTCGAACTTCACATTCTAGGGCTTCAGCGTGCTTTTGCAATATGGCTTCTAGTTTTTTAAAATGTTCTTCTGGTGGTTGCAAAACTTGTGATTGACCTCATTCTAAATTTATTCCTATTGTGGGATGACAAACATCACTAAATCAATAGTCTATTTGCGTTACCAGCATTTATTGAAAAATTCATATAGTTACGACACAGTAAGTAACTGCGTGATTGAAGGTTGGTATTGATCGGGTAATATCTAATTTTTGCGGATTTTTGATATTCTGAGTGTAAGATGTATCAGGAATTTCAGTGCGTTTAATTAAGTATGAAATAAAATCTAAGTAATCCTAAAAAACTGTAAAAACTCTCAAGTTATTGTTGGTAAATACTTAAGACGATAAAAGGTAGCAGCATCGAATATTTATGTTTGATTTTTGTCAAGTCATTTTTCTAAGTATTATGACAGTCATACAATTATGTTATGAATAAAAAAATACAATGCCATTACTCGTATGTGTTGCCAGTCTTAGCGTTGATTTCCCATTAAGTAAGAACTGATAACCAATTGTTTCTTGATTTACAATCATAAAAATAAGTTTTGTAAATTCCTTTGTTAATGATATTTTTTAAAAGACCTTTTATACTACTTGCTATCAAGTAATTTTAATAAAGAGAGTTTATCTGAGCAAATACAGAAAACTAGTAACAATCTTAGCGCCGAATAAGTCA
>JBHJOU010000552.1:0-3962 GCA_050329355.1 Rivularia sp. (in: cyanobacteria) | reverse complement strand
GCAGGTTTTGATGGGGAAGGATGTTTACGTGCAATGTTAGTGCTTAATCGTATTCCGGGAATTGAATTTGAACAAAATCATCCCACCGTCGAAGAACGAATTGCAGCAATAAAAGCGATGATGAACGAGTTCAATACTGAAAGTTTAGTCGAGTCAGGGCAAGAAAAGTTATTTAAAACTCAACCTTTAACTTATAATTTGTCTCCTAACCAAACATCCTTACGTGTAAATTCTCGTCATGGTGCTTCCATGGGAGATGATATTGATAAAATGTTTGGTAATTGATCAATATATGGAAGTTGCTAGAATTAATCACGATAATAGTCAAAAATAGGGAACTTTAATTAGGAACTCTTGCAGTGATGTATAACTATTTATAGAAATAGATTACAAGTAAAATAAAAAACTATCTCGCAGATGAAAATCTGCTTCTTTTCCACAATGCTTTAATGCCCAATAACTCATATCTTTGTTTTTCTCTTTAATAACAGTGGTAATAGAAACCTCAAAATTTCTGTCTATAGAAGTCAAACAATGCATATTGAATTCTAAACTGATAAATAAAGCATTAGAATCCCGCAGAACATTAAATGGAAGTGAATCAACTCTATGTTCTAATTCCATTACTTCTCGATATCTTTCAAAGCGATAAACATTCCAATCTCCATTGGGAGAAAGATTAAACTCCCAATAGTGAGTAGAATTATATTTTCCGAGAAAAAACTCGAAACAGGTAGTTTCCCAAAGTCCATCTTTACGAGTTGGAATATCTACTACACTAGGAATTTCTATTTGCTCTAAATCGCCTTTAAGTGCGTAATTAACAGTTAATGTATGATTTAACCGAATAATTTCACCTGTAATCTGCAAATCAGTTTTTGTTGGCTCAAATGGTTGTAAGGAAAAAGCATGATTTCTCATAAATTCGCGGGCATAATGGTTAATTTAAGTCAGACGTAGTAAGACACCCTGTCTCTACATTATTATTTATACAGCTATTTCTGAAAACTAATTATAAAAACTTGAAATAATTTCTATAATTGTATTTTCTTGCATTTCAATACTTTCAGTTAACTTGAATTGTACTAAAGCCCTAGCAAGATTGTGTTCTGGGTATTTTACTTTAAAATAAACGTTACCTGCTAAGTAATCTGTAAAAAACCTCAGCCCTAATTCAAACGCAATTAAACGAATCCCATCATATATATATACATAATCACTCTTTGTGAGAAAATCTTTCGCTACCGCCAGATAACCACTCAAAACTAACTGACAAATATCAGTGTCAAAATTTACTGCTTCCCAATGTTCTGTTTCTTCTCCCAAAGGATTGCAAGCACAGCGCAAACAATCGCCAATATCGTAATGTATCAATCCTGGTTTAACGGTGTCCAAGTCAATAATACTGATGGCTTGTTCAGTAATAGTATCAATCATGACATTGTTTACCTTGGGGTCGCCGTGGATGGGACGTAAGTGTAGATGTCCTTGCGATCGCGCATTTTCTAAAACGTCAGCTAAAGTCTTACGACAATCAATAAATTGCCAGCAGTATTCAACTTCCAGAGATTTATTAGACTTATTATATTTATATAAGTTCTCGACATTTTCGTATTGTTTTAAATAATTGGGTGTAACATGAAAACCTGGTAGAGTATCGGCTAATTTTTCTACTGGTAAATCGCCGATTAAATGATGAAACATTCCCAGAGCGTAACCGATTTCACTTGCGTGTTTATTATCTTTGATAATATCAAATGTTTCGGCATTCTCAATAAAACCAATTGCCCGCCAAAATGAGTTTTCAGCATCAATAAAGTGGTTTTCGCTATTTTGAGTTAATAATACTTTTGGGACTTCCCAACGACGATTTGAGGCTAGAGGGGAATGTTGTAAACGTTGACGTACATGATTGGTAAAAGTACTCATATTCCGCATTACCAATTCAGGTTGACGAAACACATTTTGATTAATGCGTTGTAAAATAAAATGCTTTTCTTCTAAAGAATCTAAGGTAACAAGGAAAGTCCCATTGATGTTACCATGTCCAAATTCTTCAACTTTGATAACATTGCCTTGTGTTTCAAATTGATTGGCAATTTCAACTAAATTATTCAAGTTTGTTTCTGTATTCAGAGGTGCGTTCAAAATAATTACCTAAGTTACCTAATGTTTACCTAATGTTAAATTTATAATCATTGTTGATTTTTTTGATAAATAATATAATATATGCCGCTTATTGACTAAGCCAATATCAGTATGCAACATTCTTAAATCAATTGCGACGGGTTCAAGATTCAAGCCCCTACTCAAATCCCGTGTAGTTTAAAATAGCGGTTCGGTAAACCTCATCAATTTTAATTAACTAATTTTTAAGCATTATTTAATTATTGGTTAAATCTTGGTTAAAATAACCTGTATGTAAAAGCTTAATTTTTTCGTGGGGTAAGAAGTCGGGTTTTTATGAATGTGAAAGTGATGTTACGGATAGAAACTCGTAAAAACCCGACTTCTATGTAGATGTGCGAAGTCGGGTTTTGATTACTGTTTTATGATGTCACCTATATTTATCGTAAAAACCCGACTTCTATGATTGTTGTCGTAGTTTAGGTAACCGAAGGGGTAATTACGGTAAACATCAATGGGACTCTGACAAGATACTCGTTAAAATGTAGTAAATGTCATAAATAAACAAGTTGAGGAACTGCCAAAATGCAAGAATTTACATATAATTCCGATAAGCGTAAATTGCTATCGAGTTTATGTCATGGGGCGATTTTTTTTAGTACCACATTATTTTCAATTGGTGTACCAATTGCTATTTATTTTACTGCCGATGACCCCATTGTTAAAGGTAACGCTAAAGAATCAATCAACTTTCATTTTAATGTTTGGTTTTGGGCAACTTTGATTGGAGTACCAATCGGAATTTTATCTTTTCTTACCTTTGGTATTGGTGGAATCTTGTTTTTCCCAGTTGTTGCCTTTGGGTTTTTACTACATTGGGGATTGACAATATGGGCATTGTTACACTGTTTTAGCAATCCAGATGAATCGTTCCGTTATCCGTTTATTTTTCGATTGTTTTAATCGCTTCAAATTGATATTTAGTTTGGAAAAAAGGGTTGCGAGGAGCATCCCTTTTTTGTTTTAGACAATCAAATAAACCGTTTGATTACGATAAATAATATTACTTATTCGTAGAATCTTTCTGGGCGCTACATCAGTATGCTGGTAGCGTGAAAATTATGCTTCACTGTCGTCAATGCCTTGCTAATGCGCTAGGGTAATTAGGTAAGGATAAAACCCCACGAATTTAGCAAATAAAAGTTCTGGGTAATTATCTGGAAATACGATCCTGCAAAAGCTCAAAACATCCATGCAGGTATCGAAAATTTCTGAACATAACTCTAAACAGCTAAAAAGCTAGTTAAAGATACTAACCTGACACTTAGTGATAAGGAGTTTCTAATTGCAATGGCAACTCAAAGTGATGGTCTAGTTAAGCAACACTTCAGTCATAAAGCGGGAATTCTCATATCACTAAGTAGATGCTTAGTTTAGTACTTCAACACTGTACATATTCGCTTCAAAGGAACAGGAAATGAGTACATTATACGAAAAAATCGGCGGACAACCTACTCTTGAAAAAGTCGTCGATGATTTTCATAAACGTATTATGGGAGACAGCAGCCTCAGTGGCTTTTTCTCCAACACGGATATGGAAAAGCAACGTAATCATCAAATTGCTTTCTTTTCTCTAATTCTGGGTGGCCCCAAAGACTACAATGGTCGTAGTATGGACAAAACACACACAGGAATGGGTTTACAGCAGCCACATTTTGATGCGATTACCAAGCATTTAAGTGGCGCAATGACTGCATCTGGAGTATCTTCTGATGACACAAAAGCAGCACTCGAAAGTGTTGAAAAATTAAAGGCTTCGATCTTAAACAAGTAAT
>JBHJOU010000029.1:0-6316 GCA_050329355.1 Rivularia sp. (in: cyanobacteria) | reverse complement strand
TTGAGGTAATGAAAGATAATAACTAAACCAGCTACTCGCTAAACGAGCAACTTCATCTAAAGCACCTGGTTCGTTAAATTGTTGAGAAGCACCAGGGATAATTTCTAGCTGTTTTTTCGATGTTTGAATATGAGTGAACGCATCTTGATTCATGGCAATTAATGGTAAGTCATTTTCACCTACAATCAGTAAAGTTGGAGCTTGTACATAATTGAGAACATCTGATGTTAAACAGGTTTCTCCACTGCGGGAAACTATTGCTCCTACAGACATCGGACGTTGTGCTGCTGCAATTAATGCTGCTCCTCCACCAGTGCGATCCCCAAAATAGCCGACTTTGAGATTACTGGTAATAGGGTAATTGAGCAACCAATCAGTGACACCAATTAATCTTTTTGCTAAAAATTGCACATTACTACTGCAATGCTTGCTTCGTAAATCGATGGCTTCTTCTTCACGAGTTAGTAAGTCTACTAGTACAGTTCCAACCCCTGCGGTTTGACGCAAAACGTGAGCAAGGTAGCGATTGCGAGTACTGTAACGTCCAACACCGTTACCATGTGCAAACAGAATAACCGAGCGAGCATTTGATGGTACTACTAATTCAGCCTGTAATTTTACAGCACTGATTGCAATTGAGGCGATTTGTTCGTGAACATTGGTTAAAACATTACTAATCATCCTTTTACCCTCCGAAATCCTCATTTATGATGTGAGTATCAAAAATTTTTATTTATCTATTTTTATTTATAGACAAATAATTTGAAGATTTTGTGAAGATGCAGTTTTTTTGTGGGTTTAGCTTCTCCTCACAAGTTCCTCAAATTATTTTCCTAATTTAAAAGTAGAGCCAATATTTTTGGCTCGCTAATCAAAGTCGTTATCGCGATCGCAGGGAGGAAATGTATGTCTGAAAGAAACTGGCATCTACCCAAAGAAATAGATAGTCTACGCCATCAGATGAATCATTTATTTGATGAGTTGGTTCATGGAAATACACAGAAGACTGCTAATCATGCTTTAAATTCTATTCCCCAAGTAGAAAATCCCACTTGGCAACCAGCAATCGAAATTAAAGAAACAGATTCATGTTTGATTTTACAAGTCCAAGTACCTGGGATAGAACCGAAAGATTTGGATATTCATGTAAGTAAAGATGCAGTTTCTATTACTGGGGAGCATCAAGAACAAAAAGTTCATTATGAAACAGGAATATACCGTTCTGAATTTAATTATGGTCATTTTCAACGCATAATACCCTTACCTATATGTGTTGAACACAAACAGGTGAAAGCCGAAATTCACAATGGACTTTTAACACTGAATCTACCAAAAACTCATACAGAAAAACATGATGTAATCAAAATAGATTTGACTATGGAAGAAAGAGCAAGGGAAGCAATGATTGAACAGCGTCAACATCAAGAACATATTGAAGAAACAATGCATTCTCGTACTGCTTCAGAGTTAGAAAGTCTTAACCATATTGGAATTACAGAAGAAGCAAGAGTTGGAATGAGAAAACTACATCAGCATGATGAAAACCTAGAATAAACTATGCATTCTGGCACGCAATCGGAACTTGATACATCTTTTAGGAGTTGAATAAAAATACCAGAACATACAGAGTGTTTTCTAGCTTGATGAGGTATTAGGGTCAATTTACAGTCAATAATTTACTCATCAAAAGGTTAGGAGAAAAATTATGAAAACCCAAAATACCCGTCCCGTTCAACAAAATATCTTGATCATTTACATACTATTATTACTAAGTTTAGTTGTGAGTGTAGTTTGGTTGAATGGGCTAGATACTAATCGAAATTCTACTTCTACAGAAACAATTCCCACACCCGAACAAGTCAAAAAATCACCCATATCGAAAAACAACAATACAGTTCCAAAACCAATTATCCCATTTACGATTCCCAAACAAACAGAAAACTTAACTGCAAAAGAAAATCCATTCGTTGTAGAGTTAGAGCCAAAAGCCTATTTCTTACAAGTTGAAGGAGAAGAAATTAACTTAGTTCCACAAACAATTACTATTGAAAAAGGAACATCAAAGGAAGTCGCCTTACAACAAACTTTAAACCATCTTTTGAACAATAAACAAAATAATCAATTTAGTTCCACAATTCCCCCAGGAACTAAATTATTAGGTTTGCAAATTAACGAAACAGGAATTCATGTCAACTTATCCGATGAATTTCGCTATGGTGGTGGTTCAAGTTCAATGATTTATCGTGTCGCTCAAATACTTTATACTGCCTCAAGTCTTGATTCCGAAGCTAAGATTTATCTTTCTGTTGAAGGTGAATTATTAAATCAAGAAAACCCCCTTGGTGGTGAAGGAATAATTTTAGCAGAGCCGTTGACAAGACAACAATTTGTCAAAGATTTTTCGATTAATTAAAATGGAGAATTTATTATGTCTATTACATCTAAAACTCGACAAATGATTAAATCAATTGTAGAAATTCCCCAAAAATTGATTAATTTGACTACCAATGGAGTAACTAGAATTTTTAGCCCTAGCGATGATGACTATCCAAAATCGGGAGTGCAACCCTACGAAGGTGATCGCACGAAGAGTAGGGAATAGGGAATAGTAGACATCTCCGAAAAAGAATGTAGAGACGCGAAATTTCGCGTCTCTACAAGGTTTCTGGATGACGCATAATTAATTTCCGGAGATGTCTAGTATGTTTCTTTAGGACTTACACACAGATTATTAACCTCATTATTCGCTTCGCTAATCACCTATAGGGTGCGTTTTGGTTGAGTTACACATCCCCATTGCTCCCCACGGAGATTTCCTATTCCCTATTCTCTTTTAACTCACATTTGAATCACATTTGTTTATAATACTAGATGCAAAGGCTCACTGATTAGCTAAAAACTACAATAATAGCTAATAGTCTTGAATTTACACTGCCAATGCTAAATATCAGATAAAAGCGAATAAGATGACAGCAACATCGAAAGAGATTATTAGATCAACTCAATGGCATCATCTGTCTGTAGAAGAAGTAACTCAACATTTAGATACTCATTTAGAAACTGGTTTAAGTTCTTCTGTTGCAGCAAAAAAACGAGAACATTTTGGTGCAAATGAACTCAAAAGCAAACCTGGAAAAAGTCCATTTTTAAGATTTCTTTTGCAATTTAACCAACCGTTGTTATATATCTTATTAATCGCGGGTGCAATCAAGGCATTTTTGGGACAATGGGTGAATGCTGGAGTGATTTGGGGTGTTACCCTAATTAACGCCATTATTGGTTTTGTGCAAGAATCCAAGGCTGAAAGTGCGATCGCGGCTTTAGCTTCCTCAGTAAAAACCGATGCAACTATCATTCGTGATGGTCAAAAAATGCAGATTCCATCCACGGAGTTAGTACCAGGAGATATGGTATTACTTACTTCTGGAGATAAAGTACCCGCTGATTTACGTCTGGTGCAAGCACGGAATCTACAAGCTAATGAATCAGCACTTACAGGTGAATCAGTTGCAGTTGAAAAAAATACCCAACAGTTAAATATAGATGCAGCTTTAGCAGAACGCACCAATATGGCTTATGCTGGTAGCTTCATAACTTTTGGTATTGGGAAGGGTGTCGTTGTTGCCACTGGAGATGCTACGGAAACAGGACGCATTTCCCAATTAATGGAGCAAGGAAACGCTCTCAAAACTCCATTAACTCGCAAATTTGACAAATTTAGCCGTACTTTGCTGTACATCATTTTAGGAATAGCAGCATTGATGTTTGCTGTGGGGCTGGGATACGGCTATTCTTGGACAGAGATGTTTGAAGCTGCGATCGCCTTTGCTGTAAGTGCGATTCCTGAAGGACTACCTGCTGTTGTGACAGTTACACTAGCTATCGGTGTTTCCCGCATGGCGCGTCGTCATGCAATTGTTCGCAAATTACCCGCAGTGGAAACCCTCGGTGGTGCTACAGTCATTTGTTCTGATAAAACTGGTACATTAACAGAAAACCAGATGACAGTACAAGCAATCTATGCAGCAGGTGAAAATTATACTGTCAGTGGTGTCGGATATGCTTCCGAAGGAGAAATTTTACTTGATGAAAAACCAGTAAACTTGGATGATTCATCTGCTCTTGCAGAATGTATCAAAGCTGGATTGCTATGTAATGATTCGCACTTAGAAAAAAAAGACGAGCAGTGGCAAGTTATTGGTGATCCAACAGAGGGAGCATTGGTAGTAGTTGCGAATAAATTTGGATATGAACGCAATGGTTTAGAACAGGAAATGCCCAGATTGGATGTTATTCCCTTTGAATCTGAGTTCCAATACATGGCGACTTTGCATGAAACTTCATCAACACAAAAACAACAACAGAAAATTATCTACATTAAAGGTTCCGTTGAAGCAATTCTCCAACGCTGTCAACAGATGTTAGATTCCCAGGCAAATCTTGCTCCTGTAGATGCAGAAATAATACATCAAAAAGTTGATGCAATGGCGAATCTTGGTTTACGGGTATTAGCATTTGCTAAAAAATCTCTGTCAGATGGAGAAACCTTAAATGGAACGTCTTTAGAACATACAGATATCGAAAATGATTTGATTTTTTTGGGATTGCAGGGGATGATTGATCCGCCAAGAGCAGAAGCTATCAAAGCAGTGCAAGCCTGTCAAGAAGCCGGTATCCAAGTAAAAATGATTACAGGCGACCATGCGGTAACTGCCCAAGCCATTGCTGAAAGTATGGGCTTTAACAAAAATGGTGAAGTTGTGGCTTTCACAGGAAGCCAACTTGCTCAAATGGATCAATCAGAACTTGCCACAGCGGTAGAAGATGGGGCTGTATTTGCCCGTGTGGCACCAGAACAGAAATTGCGTCTTGTGGAAGCATTACAATCCAAGGGTGAAGTTGTAGCGATGACAGGGGATGGTGTCAACGATGCACCCGCTCTCAAACAAGCAGATATTGGGATTGCGATGGGGGGTGCAGGTACAGAAGTAGCCAAAGAAGCCTCTGACATGATTTTAACCGATGATAATTTTGCCTCCATCGAAGCAGCAGTTGAGGAAGGGCGCACTGTTTATCAGAATTTGCTCAAAGCGATCGCCTTTATTCTCCCAGTCAACGGTGGTGAATCGATGACAATTTTAATTAGTGTACTGCTTGCTAGACAATTGCCGATTTTATCTTTACAAGTATTGTGGTTAAATATGGTTAATTCTATTGCCATGACTGTACCTTTAGCTTTTGAGCCAAAGTCTGTTGGGGTGATGCAAAAACCACCCCGAAACCCCCGTGAACGGTTACTTTCCCCAAGTTTAATTAAGCGTATCGTGGCAATTTCTGTTTTTAACTGGATTTTAATTTTCGGTGTATTTGAATGGATAGAACAAAGCACAGGAAATATAGATTTAGCCAGAACAATGGCAATTCAAGCTTTAGTAGCAGGAAGAATTTTTTATCTTTTAAGTATTAGTCAATTAGGCATTGGTATTTTCAATAAACTTCGTGGCATTAACCAGGAAGTTAGGGATGCTTCAGCAATTGGAATTGGAATTGCTTTAACTATAGTTTTGCAAATAATGTTTAGTCAATGGAGCTTAATGAATCTCTTGTTTTCTACAGCACCACTGAATTTGAATCAATGGTTAATTTGCTTGGTTGTTGGGTTACCAATGATTATAGTAGCTACTCTGGTAAATCGTTTTGACCCCATTAATTAAAGTTAAATTATTAAAGCAATAATTTGGGAGATTTGAGAAAGTCGAGGAATGCTATGAACGCAGAGGCACGCTAAGGTATACGCAGAGGGACGCAGAGTTTTTACTTTTATGTGATTCAATATTTTCTTACTCACAGCTTCCTCACATTCTTTGTTTAGATTAAAAGTATAGAGAAGATGATTTAAAGGGTTTCAATGTTTTCTCTAAGATGAGTTAATCAAATTATTTTTATATAGAAAATTAACTCATATATAACCCCACTGCATTTGAGTAGAAACCCGAATAAATGCATTGAGAGGAAATAAAATTATGCAACTTCAAGAAAGAAACGAACAGGAAAATAATCACCTTATTGATGTAAATAATCTTCCGACATTTTCCATCGCGGAACTAACATCAACGAGGTTGAGTAAACCAACTTTAAGAAAGGGAGATACTGGAGAAGCAGTTGAAGAACTGCAAAAACTCTTGAAATACTGGGAATTTTATTATGATGTAATTGATGGTATCTTCAGCGAATATGTTGAATGGGCTGTTAAAGCATATCAACATCGTGTTTACCTGGAAGAAGATGGTATCGTCGGTTCATTAACTTGGAAAGC
>JBHJOU010000498.1:0-7541 GCA_050329355.1 Rivularia sp. (in: cyanobacteria) | reverse complement strand
TCAAAATCAACATTAGTAGCTTTTTCTTGTTCTTCGCTAATAGCTTGTTTTGTTAACTCAGCATCTTGATTTGGTTCACTATCAGTTTTCGGAACTTTTGCTTCTGTCATTTTAAATGTCCTGTTTTTATGACGTTTTAATCTACAAACCTTATAATACGAAAATACCGATTCTTTTTAACCATTCTTAGGGTGGAATTATTGTTTATATCTATGGGTTAATTTAACTTAGAAATTAAAATCAAGAAACCATCCGAAAAGACGATGCTTTAACAAGTTTTTATTAGTAAAACATTTTCAGTAAAAACATATAAATAAAATCAAAAATCAAAAATCAAAAATTAAAAATTAAAAATTGAAAATTAATTAAGTTATTTTTCATAATCATAAAAATTTTGGTCAAGGGTAGATTTCTAACTTGACCAAAATTTGTATTTTATGTGTTAAAGCATTTAAGTAAATTACTACTTATCACCTGTAATTTTTTCGAGAAAATTCTCTACTTTGTCTTCTACAGTTACAGCACCTTGACTGTTAGATGGATTATTCATATTTTCAGCGTTAGCAGCCCCTTGAACTTCGTTCAATCCTTTATTCGATTCTTCAATTACTCTTTTGTTTGAAGGAGCATTGTTTTGAGTTAATTCTTCAGTTTTTCGTTGAATGTCATTTAACTGCTCTGCTCCTTTGTTAGGAGAACTTTTAGAAGTACCAATTGCAGCAGCGGGAAGTGCGCTGGAGAATAACAGCATTACACACATGAATGCTGCAACGACAAAACGTAATGGGCGCACTGAGGTTAATTTAAAACGAGTAAAATTCATTGTATCTCCTCTAAGGTTACGAAATTTTTATTAATTGGGGATGAAATAACGTCTTCCCTATCATTTTTTCTAATATACTATAAAACAATAAATCTAATAGTTGCATCAATCTTCAGAACAAACTTATTAGTTAATCAATTTAAAAAAATTACCCTTTAGATAGTTTTTTAAAAATTATTAATCATACTTTTGATAGAAGAATTAAAAAAGGTATTGACAGGTATCCACAAGTATTTTATTAGCTAATTAATTATATAGTTATCTAAAATTTTAATTATTAAATTCTCCAATCTTGCAGTCGTAAATTTACTTAATAAGTTAACTCTGTGGTTTATTTAAAGTTATATTAAGTCGGACAATATAGAATTACCCAGATGCATTTCCCTATGACTTGACATTTATATAGTTTTTTTGTACTATATAGGTGTGGGGAGCTTATAGCTGGCAAGGTGTGCTGGTGTAAAAATATCGACAAATAAACAAATAATATGTTTACGCAAATGTAATCATCTGCTATGGAGTCACAAATGTATGATGATGCGTTGTAATTTGTTGAATCGAAATTTTTAAGTGTTTACTGTTAATGTGAGTACTCGTAAAGGGTGCAGATTGCTACTACTCGGAATCCTCAATCGTTTTTGCCTAGGGGATAGGGTGTGAAACATTTACTTTTAGTGTTGGTGAGAAGTCGGGTTTTTATGACGTTTGTCTTCTATTACAGATATTTTTAAAAACCCAACTTCTGTAGTTTAGAGTTTACATACTAGGCGTTGTTGAAAATAAGTATAAGTAAAATTTAATGGATAACTGAAACCCGTGTAGAGACGTTACAGTGTAACCTCTCAAAATCTAAATTCACACTCGGATTTTGCAACGCCACATACGATTAGCAATATTTTTAATCAAAGTAAATCGTCATCTTTTGGATGAATGAAGATTTTGTGCATATTAAAGGTAGGTATGAAGATGAAAAATGCTGTTGAAAACAAAATTAAGTTTATTATTTACGACTTTTTAGGTAAAGAGAAAGCTTACTATATTGTAGATAAAGTTAGTTTAGAAAATTTAAAATTATTAAGTAATTCTGCGACGAAAATAGAAGAACCTTTAGCGATAGATTATAGCTATCAAGTTTTTCTATCTGAAAATACAAGGAAAATTAAATGTACTGCGGGAATTTTAAAAATTGACGATTTGCAGTTAGAAGATACGGGAATTATTTATAAGTATAAGCAAATTAATCAAGAGACTTACGCGCAGTTAGAAATACCCGTTGTGCAAAATCATCAAGCAGTTTATGCATTTGTAAAGGCTAATTTAGTAGAAGGTAATTTAAACTTTGCAAAATATACTTTGTTGAGTACTTGCAACAAAAATCTCATCGCAAGACATAGAAAAGCATTGACAAAAGAACAACTTGGTAACTTTGAACGCAATGTTGAATCAGCAATATTTGATTCTGAAGAAATTTGTCGATCGCAATTGATTGATATGCAAAATAATGGGAAAATTTCGTTATTAGAGCTAATCAATATTTTGTCAGAGCATCGTCATCATATTATTATTAATCTCAAGGATTTACGGGATAACTATCAATACAAAAGCGTTAAAAATTTCAGAGGAACTAGAGATATAAACGGTAATTTAGTTGAACCTTGGCTGACGACAGAATATATCGATGATGGTGAATATGTGAGAATGGGTTGCTTTGAAATGAACCGGAATACTGCGACGATAAATATGCTTATTACTCGTAAGGTAAAACTGATCAAAGTAGAAGATAAAACGCCGGTTATTGAAATTGCCGGTTTATTAGCGAATGATTTAAAAAGTTATAACAGTTATACAATAGTTAGTGATGGTGAGGTAAATGTAAAATCACTAAAAGTGAAAATTAGTAGTAAGAGAACCTTTGATGTATTGAAACAAAAAGGTGTAATTGCAGATGAGACATTTGATTTTCGCTGTTACTATACAATTGATTTAAATTTACCCTTAGTACCATTGGATGAGAAATACAGCAATATTGATGGTTTATTCGAGCAAATTGCAGAGATAAAAATCCTGGCGAGTATTATTTCCGCGCATTTAAAAGAAGAATCTGATACCTTTGTAACCGAACAATTGGATGAATTGAAAAAGCATTATTTATCACAGCATCTTTACCTCAACTTTCCTACAACTAAAGCTAAGGATACAATTGATAGCCGAGTTAGATACAAAATTGATATTGCTAATAAAGATATTCTCAACTTAGGTAAACTGTATTCTGCAAATAAATTCTTGGAAAGAAGATATGAGGTTTACGATACCGAAACTGGGGAAATTTTCAACAAACCTAGCTTTGAAATGACTTTGAGAGAAAATATAGCCGTTCGTCAAAAATCACTTTCTTCTAGAATGAAAATTACTAAAGTCGATGAATTGATGAAACCGATTTTTGATGACTTTTTAGGTATTCAACATAACGGTAAAGTTGCAGGTATTTTAGCAAAAGTTGAAGGGGTTAATCACAAGGAATATTCTTGCATTCCAATTACAAAATTACGAAAACAACAAAGAATTACAGCACTAACCGCAGCAAAGAATCAATTAGATGAATATGTAGAAAACATTTACCGAGATAAAATTTCACCTTTAGTATTTTATATCGGTTCTACCGGACTTTTACCCGATGGTATGGAAGGGAAAGCAATGAGTGCAATTCAACTTACTACTAAATACCCCAATTTACATTTTTCTAAGGATGAGGAAGAAGGGTTATTTTTTGAAGTTGGTGAAAGTATTATTGGGGTTTATGAGAAGGTGGAGTATTACAGTCGGAAAGAGTTGGTAGAGGTTAAGTAGATTTGGTTAGTTAATACTAATACCATTTATCAAGTAGAGACGTTGCAGTGCAACGTCTCTATACTAAAAAGCAAGTTAAACCCCATATCTAAAAAAATCTTTGTTTTTAGATACATCATTATAAATAAATATAGTCTATATAAAGTTGTTTTTTAATCAGTAACTTCACTGAGTAAAAGTTAAAATTGCTGATTTCAAGCTTTTCAAATAATCGTGTTTTGATGCTTAATGATTTAAGTTATACAACTAAAAATCGATTAAATTAAGTCTTTTTACTTATTAAATATAAAAAATCATCAAAACTTATTTAAATTTTAGGTTTTTAACTGTTCGTCTATTCAGCTTCAATTAAGTGCTTGTTCTGACGAAATATCTGATTCAAGTGGTTAAGATTGCCTTGTTCGCCTGAATAACAGATTGATTTTTTCTTGGTTAAATAAAAACTTCTAGATACCATTTAAATCAATGATTATTCCTCGAATTTGTTTGAATATAAATTCCTAGAAAAAGTTTCATTCCAATTAGTCATCAACAGCTATGCGATTTTTCGTAGATATCGCTATCAATTGGTGTTGACTAATTAATTGTTTTAATTCACGTCAAATATTTATCAGGATTTGTATCTTTAATTTTGGAGTAGATGTAAATGAATAGCGATAACTTGGGTTTAAAATTTTCTAATTTAGATAGTGATAATCAGTTAACAATAGAAGAATATAATGTATTTTCAGTGGAAGATTTATTTGCAAATCATGATGATGATGAAAATGACCATGACCAAAAGCTTCATCAGGATTATGATTATGCTGGTAGTACTTCCACTTTAAGTCAGAATAAAACTTTTGTATCTGCTAGCTTTATCAATCCTCCAACTTCAAAAATCAATGTTAATTATTACGGTTTTAATCAACAAGCTCAAAATGCTTTTGAATATGTAGTAAATATTTGGGAAGGATGGATAAAAACAGATATTCCCATTCAAGTTAATGCTTATTGGGAAGATTTGAGTCCATATGGTTCAAATATTCTGGGTGCGGCTTCACCATATAGTTTTACCAGAAATTTTACGGGTGCAACCAAAGAGAATACTTATTATCCCATTGCATTAGCTAATCATTTAGCTGGTAGAGATTTAAACGGGGATAAACCGGAAATTGAAATTTATTTAAATAGCAGTTTTTCTAAATGGTATCTTGGCACTGACGGAAATACTCCAACAACTCAGTACGATTTTACAACTGTTGTTTTACATGAGTTTGTACACGGTTTTGGATTAACAGATTTTATATCCTACAACAATGGTATAGGTAGTTATGGAAACACAATTTTTGAAAGCTTTGTAGTTAATGGTAATAATCAAAGTCTTAGTTCATTCCCTAATAATTCGCAAGAATTAGGAAAGCAATTAACTAGTAACAATCTATTTTTTAATGGTGCTAATGCAACAGAAGCTAATGGTGGTTTATTTCCAAAATTATACGCACCTAGTACTTGGCAATATGGTTCAAGCGTAGCGCATCTTGACGAGAAAACATATCCTAAAGGTCATGCGGATGCTCTAATGACACCTTTGTTTGTCTCAGGTGAAGCAATTCACAATCCTGGTGGGATTACTTTGGGAATTTTAGAGGATTTAGGTTGGGATATTAATCATGTTAATACCGCACCTGCTGCTGAAACTCAATCAACTCCAACTCAAGAACAACCTGCTCAAACTCAACCTCAACCTACTCAAGAAATTCCAACATTAAGCTTTAATTCTTTAGACTCTTACGCCGACCAAGATAAAACAGGAATTCTAAATATTTCTGCTGATGGTAAAGAGTTTGAAATGCAAGGTAATTCTTGGAAAAAACTATCTATTGATTACAATATCACCCTAGACACCATACTTGAATTTGAATATAACAGCACTGTTCAAGGAGAAATTCAAGGTATTGGTTTTGATATCGACAATAAATTAACTAGCACAGATCGTAAAAATATATTCCAACTAGCAGGAACTGAAAAAGGTTGGGGTATTTCTGGATTTGAATATCAAACTAACTCTGGTTGGAAATCTTATCAAATCCGTGTCGGTGACTATATGAGTGGTCAATTTAATTATTTAGTATTTGCTAATGACCACGATGTCAAAAATGCTAATGCTCACAGTCAATTCCGCAATTTGAAATTATATGAATATGGTCAAATCCCCACCACTGAAACTCAACCAACTCCAGAAGCTGAGACTCAATCAACTCCAACTCAACAACCTGCTGAAACTAAACCAATTGCAGAAATACCAACATTAAACTTCGATTCTTTAGACTCATACGCTGACCAAGATAAAACAGGAATTCTGAATATTTCTGCTGATGGTAAAGAGTTTGAAATGCAAGGTAATTCTTGGAAAAAACTATCTATTGATTACAATATCACCGTAGATACCATACTCGAATTTGAATATAACAGCACCGTCTTAGGAGAAATACAAGGTATTGGGTTTGATATCGATAACAAATTAACTAACAAAGACCGTAAAAATATGTTCCAATTAGCAGGAACAGAGAAAGGTTGGGGTATCTCTGGATTTGACTATGAAACTAATTCTGGTTGGAAATCTTATCAAATCCGTGTCGGTGACTATATGAGTGGTCAATTTAATTATTTAGTATTCGCTAACGACCACGATGTTAGAAATGCTGATGCTCACGGTCAATTCCGTAATTTGAAATTATATGAATATAGTCAATACGCTCAAGCTGTAGCTCAGACAAATAATAAGTTAAGCATCGCTGAAAACCAAGAAAATCTAAATTCAGATGTTGTACTTTTTGTCAAAGATAGTACTAATAATTCCACTCTTTCTTCCTACGGTGGTGTAAATCAAGATAAAGGTAGATTTACCATTTCTGATGATAAAACCGAAGTTGAACTTAACGGTAACAGTTGGAAGAAGTTAGATATTAATAACTACAACATTACCCAAAATACCATTCTCAAATTTGAATTTCAAAGCACTGCACAAGGAGAAATACAAGGTATTGGTTTTGATAATGACAATATCATTAGCGGTGGTGATGCCAAGCACTTATTTCAAGTTTCTGGAACTCAAGATTGGGGAATAGACATTGAAGATAATTACATTCTTGGTTCCGGATGGAAAACTTATGAAATGAAAGTCGGAGACTACTTTACAGGTAACTTTGATTATCTCACTTTAGCGTCCGACGATGATGTTTCTAATTCAGTAGCACAAAGCCAGTTCCGCAATATTTCGCTGTATGAAATGTAATTAAAAATTAGGTTAGAAGTGTTAGCGTCGTAACCTGTCCGTCATGAGATGGAGTGAAGAGTTAAGAATTATTTACTATCTTTTACTCTCTCTCCATCTCTTATTTTTTCTTCTTTTACCTTTCAGAAGCACCAGCTAATAAACTTTCTTCAAGCTTCTTCAGCTCTGGTGTCAGCCTACCTCTAGGAATTTTCAAAAGTATGTGATTTTTAGCTTGAAAAGCTTTTACTAAATACTTGCAGGCTTTTTCTGGCTGTGCGTGTTCACCGCAAGTAAACATATCGATCGCAATATAACCAATTTCAGGCCAAGTGTGAACCGAAACGTGAGATTCTGCTAAAAGCGCTAAAGCCGTCACTCCGTAGGGTTCAAACTGATAAGTTAGCTCTTTGAGTAAAGTCGAGTCAGCTTCTTTGACTCCTTCTTCCAACGCTTTTTTGATGAAATCAACATCGTTGAGCAAATCCTTGGGACATTCATACAGTTCCAAAATACAGTGGCTGCCCACTGGTACCAAAGGAGTATCTTTATCTAAGTATGATTGATCTGCCAATTTATTCTACCCTCTAATTAACCAAACAATTATTATATCAC
>JBHJOU010000003.1:0-2248 GCA_050329355.1 Rivularia sp. (in: cyanobacteria) | reverse complement strand
TCTTTCCAGCAATTGATGGGTGAAGATAGCCCATTTGCTGGTGAAGATAACCCGTTTTCTGCGGACGGCGAGATGGCAGAAAATCTAGATATCATCGAAGCTGCCCTTGATGGTCTTTTACCCTTTAACGGCACTGAAAATGTATTTAATACTCCTGAAGGCGAAATTCCTCTCGATAACGGCAACATAGATGATGGTAGCGACAATGCCGTTATTGGTAATGCTAACCGAGACTACGGAAATACCAACGCTACTATCGGTAATGGTAACTGGAATTGGGATGACACCACTAACAACTCAACCGTTGGTAATGGTAACTGGCATTTAGACTTTAGTAATAATAACAACACTCTTGGTAACGGTAACTGGTATTGGGAGGATAGTGATAATAACTCAACTCTTGGTAATGGTAACTGGTCTTTCGGAGATAACAACTCAACTATTGGTAACGGTAACTTTAACTATGGTAATAACAACACCGTAATTGGTAACGGTAACTGGGTCTATACTGATAACAGTATTGTGATTGGTAATGGTAACTGGTCTGTAGTTATTGACAAATCAGCCGCTGGTGCTGACGAATTTATTGACGACTTCAATTCAACGATGTCCTTGGGAATGGGAGTTAAAGATGCTACCGACAACTTAGTCGATGCCATGTTGGGCAAAATGGCTGGAATGTTTACACCTTTAACAGAAGATTTGGGAGAATCAGCGATGAACACTTATAAGGAACAGTTTCTTGCTTCGGGTAGTAAGTGGTAATAGGGGAATCCTCCGCAGATTTTTGTTAGCGGCTATCGTGGCGCAGCCATACTTATTTAGGCAGGCAACAGGGAACAGGCTACAGAATTATAACAGGACTTACCTAAAACGAACAGGTTTTTAATAAAGGTAATTAATGAATTACCACTAGACAAGAATCACTTTTTCAGTGACATATTGCGTAAGTCCTAAAGTTATCAAAAATCTGACTAGAGGCAAAGCACGCTGATGAAAAGTGCGGGTGTAACAGCCCGTTTTTTTTGTAAATAAATTAACGTCAGTTCGACGGTGAAAAAACAAACGAAATGTTGATAGTTTTCCCACAGTCATGGAACCGAATTTTTCACGATAGTTATTAAGATTTATTAAAACACTATTCCATATGTAAATATTAGCTAAACTTTCTCCATGAGCATGAAATTAAATCGAGCAGATGCTGTCACCGTCACACTATAAACCAAGCAGACCTTGTAAGATATTCTTTTGTAACCAGCCTTCTCTAAATAAACGGGAATTTTATTCCAACTTTTAATTTTAAATTGCTCCTCATTCAGATTAATCAATAACTCTTCCAAATATCTATATAAACCATTAGATAAACTTACTCTTACTGAATTAGAATTTTTCGCTTGATAAACCTTCTGTGCTATTTCCCCAGGACTATAACCGCACAATATTCCCCGTAAAAGTTTCTTTTCTGTGGGAGTTAATCTCTTACCTTTGGCAGATGATAAATCTATATATAGTTTATCCAAATCCCAATAATTTATCGCTTCAATAAATTCTTCTGATTGACAAGTAGAATTAATAGCCATAATATTCAATTATCTGAGAACACACTTAAGAATAATTTACCCTATTTATTTACACGCTACTCAAAGATGAATTTCTGAATTTCATTGTAAATTGTAATGGTTAGTAATACTTAGATGTGATAATGCAATGTCTCTATTCTAAAAACTCTGCATAACTCCGCGCTTTCCTTTGCGTTTCTTTGCGTTAAAAGATAGATTATTTCAATAACAAAGGATTTGATATAATTTAGCGCTGAAGCGCAACTACTAACCCATGAACAAAATAATTCTAGATACAGACCCCGGTGGTGATGATATATTTGCTTTATTGTGGCTGCAAAGTTTGGTAAAACAAGGTAAGGCAAAATTAATTGCAGTTACTACTGCTGAAGGTAATGTCGATGCTAAACAAACTTTTATTAATGCTAGTAAAGTTTTAAGTTTAGGAGGATTTGAACAAGTAGAATTAGGTCGAGGAGTAACGGGAAAAAACTCCAAAATTGCCGATGCTGCTTATATTCACGGTATGGATGGTATGGGCAATATTTCTGATGATTTACCCTCAGCTAAACATCATTTTGATAGTGCAATTTATTCCGATGATTTAATTATCTATAAACTTAATGCTCATCCTGGAGAAATCACCATCCTCGCAGTTGCACCTTTAACTAATTTAGCTGCTGCTGAAA
>JBHJOU010000620.1:0-8349 GCA_050329355.1 Rivularia sp. (in: cyanobacteria) | reverse complement strand
GGGGGGGACAAGGGGATGGGGGGATGGGGAGAAATTAACTCCTAACTCCTAACTCCTAACTCCTAACTCCATGTCCTAACGGACACGCTGCGCTAACACTCCTAACTCTTAAAATTAACGATTCGAGCGAAACTTTGGAATTCCAAACTTGCTCCACCAACTAAAGCACCATCGATTTCAGGTTGAGCCATAATATCATCAACATTGTTTGGTTTCACGGAACCTCCATATTGAATAGATACATTTTTATTGCTCAGCAAGCTGCGAATTAAACCGATGACTCGATTGGCTTCGGTGGATTCACAGGTATCTCCGGTACCAATTGCCCAAATCGGTTCGTAAGCAATTACGAGATTATTTTGGTCAACTTCTACCAAGGCTTTCTTGATTTGATTGGTAATTATTGATTCAGTTTCTCCGGCATCCCTTTGTTGTTTAGTTTCCCCGACACATAAAATAGGTGTCATTGCATATTTTTGGGCAGCTTTGAGGCGTAGATTAACGGTTTGATCCGTTTCACCAAAATATTGCCGTCGTTCGCTATGACCGATAATTACATAACGTACCCCAATTTCGCAGAGCATTAAAGGGGAAATTTCACCCGTGTAAGCTCCCGTTTCTTCCCAATGAACATTTTGCGCTCCCAATCTGGTGCGACTACCATGCAAATTCCTAGATAAAACGTTTAGATCGGTAAAAGGAACGCACAATACCGCTTCTCTATCGTCGGGAGTCTCTTGTAATAAAGGTAGAAATCCTTGTAAAAATTCCTCGGATTCTGCCTTGGTTTTGAACATTTTCCAGTTGCCAGCAATAACAATTTTTCGCACAGGTGATTAAGTCAAGAGTTTACAGCTACATTAATGCAATTTTTAGTTTATGACTTTTTCGCAACCAATTGTAAGGTTAAAGGTTGATGGTTAATTTCTCCCTATCTCCCCATCTCCCCATCTCCCCATCCCTTAAAAAAACATTACGATGGAAGAAGATGTAACAAAATTTAAAATCTGGTGCAGGAAAGTTTGGGGGGAAGAATATCTACACCCCCAACTTTCCGCAAAATCTAAAGCTTGTACGTTCGCCTCGCGAATGTATTTAAAATCTAAAATCTAAAATCTAAAATTTGCCGTTGCTGAAAAGATGTATGAAAATGATTTTGCATGATTTTGAAAACCTTGGAAGACTTGATATATCACGTCTCTACATTTAAAATTCCGCCCTTGGATTCAGCAACGCCTAAAATCTAAAATCTAAATCTAAAATCTAAAATCTAAAATCTAAAATTTATATGACTTTACCACCGGGAACCCAAAGCAATAATTATTCCAGCACTGAGGAATTAGATCAGGCGATTTTCAGTTTTGAGGAAATTCAGGCAGAACTTCACTATAAACAAGCAAAAACAGCGCTGAGTGCGATGGTTGCTAATCTTGACTTGAGTGAATCGGAAGTTAAAGGGCTGGAAATGGAAATTGCTGATTTGCAAAGTATGCTCACCAAGTTGGAAACTATGGTGGTACAGATTGCTGCTTTTGGGATGGTGGGACGGGGTAAGTCTTCTTTGCTCAATGCTATGGTTGGACAAGAGGTGTTTGAAACTGGTCCCTTGCATGGTGTAACTCGCGATGCACAAAGAGTTAATTGGACTATTAATGAAGAGCTATTTGGTGACTCTCAACGGGCTTTACGAGTCACTCTTCCTAGTGTTAGCGGACAATCCCAAGTCGAGTTGATCGATACTCCCGGTTTGGATGAAGTTGATGGTGAAACTCGCACTGCGTTAGCTGAACAAATTGCTAAACAGGCAGATTTAATTTTGTTTGTGGTTTCTGGGGATATGACTAAGCTCGAACACGAAGCTCTTTCTCAGCTGCGAGATGCCCGTAAACCGATGTTATTAGTGTTTAATAAGGTAGACCAATATCCCCAAGCTGATCGAATTGCAGTTTATGAGAAAATTCGGGATGAGCGTGTTAAGGAGTTGCTTTCACCTGCGGAAATTGTCACAGCTGCGGCTTCTCCTTTGGTGAGAACTTTAGTGCGTAATGCTGATGGTTCTAAGAATGTACAGTTACGTAAAGGCAAACCTCAAGTTGAAGAATTAAAACTGCGAATATTAGAGATTCTTCAGCGCGATGGTAAAGATTTAGTCGCTCTTAATACTATGCTTTATGCTGATGATGTGAATGAGCAATTGTTAGAGCGTAAGTTGAAATTGCGTGAAGCTGCTGCGAATCAGTTGATTTGGAAGTCAGTAATTACTAAAGCTTTGGCTGTTGCTCTTAATCCGGTGACTGTACTCGATATTGTCAGTGCTGCGGCGATCGATGTGTTTCTAATTCTAGGATTATCAAGACTTTACGGTATTCCGATGACGGAATCTGGAGCGCTAAAATTACTACAAAAAATTGCTCTGAGTATGGGCGGTATCAGTGCTAGCGAATTACTGGCAAATTTAGGATTGGGTTCGTTAAAAACTTTACTTGGTATTTCTGCACCAGCAACTGGGGGCGCAACGCTCGGTCCTTATGTATCGGTTGCACTTACTCAAGCCGGTGTCGCTGGTGTTTCTTCTTATGGTATTGGACAAGTAACTAAAGCATATTTAGCCAATGGAGCTACTTGGGGCCCTGATGGACCAAAAGCAGTAATCGGTAAAATTCTGGCAAACCTTGATGAGTCTTCAATTCTGAATCGGATCAAAGGTGAATTGCAAGTGAAATTGAAAAAAAGTGTGAAGTATCAAGGATGAAAGTTGAAAATTTTCACCCATCTGGGGAACAAGAAACATTACCACAATCACAGAAGTCGGGTTTTTGACGATTAATATTCGTCACATTACAAAATACGAATAAAAACCCGACGAATTACCCCCATTTACTTCCCCTTCGGAAGTACTCAGGTTCGACTCTTTTGATTTCATCCTTCATACTTCAGACTAAATTTCTAGCCTATTTATTCTTAAAGGAGTTTAGCCATTGTTGTACTTGCTGAGCGGCAATATCGCGAGAACCAAGTCCGAAAGAAAGGGCAATAGCGACTGCTAAAGCACCCAACAACAAACCGAAAGCTAAATTGACGATATCTGGAGCAACACCGATTTGTTGCAGTGCCATCGCCGAAACTAAGACGATTATGGCAATTCTGGCTACCTGACCTAAAATTCTCGCTTGAGCGTTACCGGAACTGGTAATAATGCTGAATGCGAGATTTGCTAAGAATAAACCAACAGCAAATACTACTAATCCAGATAAAATTCGTCCCAAGATAATTACAATTCCTGTCACCAATGCTGTGAGTGCTGGAATATTCAGGATATTAATTGCCGCAACCGCCGCAAATAGCATAATGCCAATAAAGACAATAATGCCGACAACTTCTGATGGGGTACGCGATGTTGGTGAAGGTATTTCTCCTTCTGCTGTAACTGTTGTTCTTCTTGCGGGTGTAGGTAAACCCAACACGGAAAAAATATTGTTGAAACCGATGCTGGTGAGGATGCTCGTAACTAATTCTGATACAAATCTTCCGAGGAAATAGGCAACAGTCAAAATTGCCGCAGCGGTGAAGATTAAAGGTATAGCATTCAGAACCTGTTGCAGCATGGCAATTGCCGGTACTGAAATAGCCTGAATTTGCAGGGTATTTAGCGCCGCGATCGCCACAGGAATCAAAATTAAAACGTAGACAATTGTACCTAAAATTGAAGATAAAGATTGTCCACCAGGGGAAGTTTGGGAAAGCCCAAACCGACTTCCTACATGGTCAATTCCTGTTGTAGACAGCAGATTAGTTACAATTCGACGAATGATATTAGCTGCAAACCAACCAACTACACCGATAATTATCGCACCTAAAATATTCGGCAGAATCCCTAAAATCTCCGAGACTAAGCCTTCTATCGGTACAAGTGCTAGTTGTAAGTCCAGAGCATTGAGTACTGGAATCAGGAAGAGTAAGAAAATGAACCAGTAAAGAGCAGTACCAATTGTCTGGGAAATAGAAAGTTGATTGCTACTACCAGCAGTTGTATCTTGCTGTGTGTTCAATCGTTCGTCTACGTTTAACGCATTCAGAGCATTTACTGTCAAGGTTTTCACGAGAGTCGCTACTACCCAAGCTACTCCCAACAGAATTCCCGCAGCCAGCAATCTAGGCAAGAATTGCCCAATTTGATTGAGAAAAGAATTTAGCGGTTGAGATGCTACCCTTAGCTGTAATGTATCTAAAACTGCAACTATGGTAATCAGCAGAATAGTCCAAAAAACCAAGCCAGAAATAAATTTCTCGACTTGAATAGAGTCGCTACCCGTCAATCCAGCGGCAATCCGGTTATCGATGTTGGTGCGATTGAGTAATCCTTGGACTATGGCTTTAGCTATATAAGCAACCAGCCAGCCAACAAACAAAATCAGAACTGCACCCAATAATCGAGGCAATAAATCTACTACTTGTACAAAAGCATTCTGAGTATAAGTTTGAAATCCCCCTGCACCATCTGCTGCTAATGAAGGTGATGCTTGTGCCAAAATTGTCCCTATTTTTGTTGACAAATCTGCACCCACTATTTGGGTTATATCTGACCAAGTTGAAATCATGGTTTTCCAGTTTTAAAGTAAGCGTGTTATCGCGAAAAACACCTTAGATGTAATGGTGATACATTGCCTGAAACAATACCACACCCTGACAACTTCATAAGTGTTTTGCAACCTAATTTACCAGTAAATCTTACAAATAATTTATATCAAGGTTATTTTTTACTTTTTTTATTTTTATTCATTTTTTCCCCAAAAAACTAATCAAAATGGCTCACAATTACGGATTCAAGTGTGTTTATATATACAAAATATCAAATGTAAAATACTTTGTAGTATTACTCAAAAGCTGATGTCATAACTGTTCTTTTACGTTAATCTGATTGGGGAGATTACATTAAAAATGTAAAATGTCCTATAAACAAGTTTTTGAACAATCGGTTGATATTAATGCTACATCCGCAGTAGTAGAACAATGTATCACAGACCGTGTTTTAATGCATCGATGGTTAAATCCCGCTTTGTGCTGCGAACCTATAGGAGATTGGAGTACAGAAGTAGGCAGTAAAAGTAAGTTTATTATTCAAATACCAGTAATAAAACCAACATTAATCAGTACTGTTGTGGAGAGAGAACCAGGTCTGGTAGTTTGGGGTTTTAAGGGTTTTTTTCAAGGAACCGACCGTTGGGAATGTCAACCAATAAGTAAAGGAACTCGTTTAGTTAATTGCTTTGAATTTGAGATTCCCAACCCTTTAATTACTTGGGGTTTTAAAATCTTCGCCGAAAAATTTACCAAAGAAGATATGCAAGCACAATTGCGTCGTCTTAAGCTTGTTGCGGAGGGTGTTAAAAGTTAGGAGTTAGGAGTTAGGAGTTTGGAATTGTAGAGACGGGGCGTATTGCTACGTCTGTACCGGAGTTTGGAATTGTAGAGACGGGGCGTATTGCTACGTCTGTACCGGAGTTAGGAGTTAGGAGTCACTATTTACATCAGTGAACAGTAAACCGGGCGGTGTATGTATGGTGTTCTATTTAAACTTTCCCAAATATAAACGTGACTGATAACTGATAACTGATAACTGATAACTGTTAAAAATCTTTGCCCATTTGTGCGAGCAAGCGTCTAATGGTGGAAGCGTCTTGAGCATCGGGAACTTGCAGTAAATAGGCTTGTAAGTCAACTGAAGCTTGATTGAAGCGTCCAGTTTGATAGGATAATAAACCGCGATCGCGTATTTCTAATACTGCACTGGGAAACAATAATAAAATTCTTTCTACACACAATAAAGCTTTTTCTAATTCATGTTGTTTAATATAAATATATTTAAGATTAGTCAAAATTCTTGCTAAAAATTGCTTTTTAGTCACTGGTGCCAAAAATTCTGGTTTTAGGGTCACTTTTTGCTGATAAATTTGATTTAGACGTTCCTGACAATCTTCAGGAAAAAGTACTTCGCCATTGTTAAAAGCATCGACGAAAATTTCAACTTCGGGAATATCTGGACGAATCAAAAAATGTCCCGGCATTCCTATACCTACCATCGGAAAATCAATGTGACGGGCTACTTCTATGTAAAGTAATGCTAAGGTAATTGGAATTCCAACTCGACGTTCGATCACATCATTTAAAAAACTATTTCGAGGGTCATAATAGTTCTGTTCGTTACCAGTAAAACCTAGGTCTTCATAGAGATATTTATTAATACATTGAATAATTTTTAAAGGATAATTTTCTAATGGCAAGCGTTCTTGTAATTCTATTGCCATTGTCTCAATTGCATTAATGTATTCTTCTATGTCAAGCTGGGAATATTCTTCTTTAGCAATATATAAAGCAGCCTTTGTCAAGTCGATATACTCGTCAGACTGTTGAATCTCATCACTAAAATATTGTCGCGCTGACGAGAAATTCATAGGTTATTATTTTAATAAACTTCTAAAACTTATTCTTTAATATATGATAAAAAAATTTCCCAATTTACACAAGTAGTATAATTTATCTTAAGGATAATATACATTGATTATTTTTTATGAGACACTAGTACTAAAAAAAATGATTATTCCGTGTTTTCGATGATAAATTATCTGACAGAAACTTCTCTAAAGTTGAATAGACAAAGATTTCGGAGCTTAGGAATGTGTATTGCTCCCTCTGCGTAGTTGATCACAAAAAACTATAATTTGTTAGTAGTAATGCTTCAGCGCTGAAGCGCTACAACTAACAAATACAGATATTTTTGATTTATTTTTAATTTATTTTGGATTTATTTTTAACTTAGGATTTACTACTTTCCGCAATTCTCAATCCTCTTTTTTAAACCATTTAGTTAGCATGAACTTGTACCGATGAGCGAAAAAAATCATGTCAAGATTTAATCTTTTTAATGCAAATGCTTTCAAAAACTACTCTCAACAAGAGAGTTCAGCAATCAGCAAACTCCCTGGTTATAATACCTGGCGGCGATTATTTTGGGCTACTCGTACCCGGATACTCTTTTGGTATATAGTAATTATTACTTTTATTTTTATAGTTTCTATTCCGGCGTTTCGTACTCTATTATATTCCCGTGTTGATAAACGAGTTCGTCGGGAGTTGGTGGAAAAGATGGAGACATTTGACCAACTAATTGCAAATGGAGAAGATACGAAATTAGATGAAGCAGAATTAGATGAACTAGAGGATTCTGGTTTTGTAAAAGAGCAGGATGAGCGTCTTACAACTCCAAAATCGCAAAAAGAACTCAAAGATTTTTTCAATGCATTTTTAGCTAAGCAACTTCCGGAAGACGATACTTTTTTGCTTACCTTTATAGATGGAAAGTTTTTTAAATCGAGTCCCAGGGCAAGACCAAAAATATTTGACCGAGATTCACAATTAATGCGTGATTGGGCAAAATTAGATAAACCCGAAGAAGGCGAAGTGGAAGTGCCTGAGAATCAAGTTGGTGGTGTTATTTACATTGGAAAGCCAGTAAAAATACAGGGTGAGATTGTCGGAGTATTTGTAGTAGCTCATACTATCAGCGGTGAGCGTCAAGAAGTAGTTGAAGCTGTAGCGGTTGTAATTCAGGTTAGTTTTTTTGTTCTATTTGCAGCTTTGCTACTGTCTTGGATAGCTTCTGGAAAAGTGCTAGCTCCAATACGTACTTTTAGTATAACTGCTCGTTCTATTAGCGAATCTGACTTGAGTAAACGCATTCCCGTTCGAGGTAAAGATGAACTTGCAGAAGTTGCAATCACTTTCAACGAAATGATGGATAGATTGCAAACAACTTTTACTACTCAGCGCAATTTTATTAATGATGCGGGACACGAATTAAGAACTCCTATCACTATTATTCGGGGAAATCTCGAATTAATGGCTGAAGATGATCCAGAAGAAATCAATGAAACCGTAACTTTAGTGCTTGATGAATTAGACCGGATGAGTCGATTTGTAGAAGATTTAATTTTACTATCAAAAGCGGAACGTCCAGACTTTTTACAATTAGAAACGGTTGATATTAATACTTTAACTCAAGAGTTGTTTGCTAAAGCTCAAGCTCTAGGAGAACGTAACTGGTGTCTGGATAAAATTGCCCAAGGAAAAATTGTTGTAGATCGTCAACGAATTACTCAAGCGATAATGAATCTGGCACAAAATGCGACTCAGTATACAATCAGTAGTGATACAATTGCAATTGGTTCTTCTATGACTAAAGATAAAATTAAATTCTGGGTACGGGATACAGGAGAGGGAATTAAGGAAGCTGACCAAGAACGAATTTTTGAACGCTTTGCTCGTGCTGCTCATAGTCGTCGTCGTTCCGAA
>JBHJOU010000832.1:0-2773 GCA_050329355.1 Rivularia sp. (in: cyanobacteria) | reverse complement strand
TAAAATTGAATACGAAAACTGAATAATAATTTGGAATATTGTCTGCTATTTGCTTACTATCTGTTTTTACTATCAGGCAGATACTAATCAGTCATAAACCTGGAATCATTTCTACAATTATTGTTATGATTTGCTGAAGAACCGCAATTCCTAGAACGGTATACCACCAATGAAGGTAAACTCTTTTTAACATCAAAGGTTTAGTTTTCTTCATTCTCGTCAACTAAGATTTTTGAAATGTTCATACTATCGCTTTACCTAACAATTTTGTATTCAGTTGCGTTAGCGGAGCCATCCCAAGCAAATTTAAATATCCATAGCTCTATGATAATAAATATCGAAAGTTACATTGTTCCTGCTTTACAATTATATTGATCAAAATTATGCTAAATCACAAGTTACTGCCGTTTTCACTATGTTTACCATCTATTAGATTGTTGAACAGATATAATATTAAGCCATTATAGCTAAATATTAATTGACGCTAAAATCATCTGTATAAAAGTATCTCAAAAAAACTATTATCTATTATGTTTTGAGCAAAAATACCAATCATTACGGTTATTACTTAACAAAAGCAAAAAATATTACTGTTAAGATAGTCATACATAATATAACTAGCCGCAAAATATTTGATCAGCCTTAAGCACACCCAAAGTTTATGGTCTAATAATCTGTCAAATAATTTACCAACCTACTGATATTCAATATAACTACATCATAAATCCGACTCACAACACACAACTTTTGTAATACTGATTACTAGGAAATAAAAACCTGCATATTGGTCTTGGAGATACCAAGAAACACCCCGAAAATCAGGTTGATGGTGCGTGACGCTACAAACCTTATAGAATCCGTTCAAATTAACTCTCCGCCGTCACACAACGGGACGGCAATAATGGGGGAAGAAAATCTACACCCCCTAAAACCCCTAAAAGCCTTAATAATGCGGTAGGAGCATCCACACCGCCTCAACCGCCTCCCCTAGAAGAAAAATTGTGCCAGTTGCGGCCATTCCTATAAAAATTCAAACTCCCAATAAAAAGAGTTTTAAATATTGTTGATTTAGAGAAGATACAATTTTTGTTCTTTTCTCAGAATAGGCAATATTAGCTCCATTTGAAATATGCTATTAGACATAAATTCAAAAATATATCTTAAAGTAGTATACTTTTTACATGATTTATGTATCAGGGTTAAAGCTTAAGTAACATAAATTCAAAGATAAACTACTTAATGCATCGATAATCGCTATACGTACCTATTTACTTCTAATTAATTCAATCGTAATTTTGCCACCAAAATCTGGAATTGGTGCAGCAGGTTTACTCAAAATTACTTGGACTTGCTTTACTAAATCGTCAGAATGCAAAATAGCATCTGCAATACTACCAGCAAGACGCTCGACTAAAGCAAATTTTGACGTTTTGACTAAATCTTTTACTAAACTAATAACGCTGCGGTAATCGATAGTATCTTCAATCGCATCACTTTGAGCAGATATACTTAAATCTAACCATAACTTCACATCTACCTCAAACCATTGTCCTAACACCTGTTCTTCTGGTAAATAGCCGGTGTAACCGTAAGCGCGAATTCCCGTTAAGTAAATGCAGTCCATAATGAGTGAGGAGTTAGTTGACCTTTAACCTTTAACCTTTAACCTTTAACCTGATTTTCCCATGCCAATTGGATTTAGAAATATTAACGAGGTTTGGGCTTCTATATTTACCGAAACGCTTAAACGACTGGGTTTAAATTGTGCGGTAATTTGTCCAGGTTCTCGTTCGACTCCTCTTACACTTGCTTTTGCGGTAGCGGAGGGTATAGAAGTAATTCCGATTCTTGATGAACGTTCTGCGGCTTTCTTCGCTTTGGGTAGAGCGAAAGCTAGCGGATTACCTGTTGCGATAGTCTGCACTTCGGGAACCGCAGGAGCAAATTTTTATTCCGCAGTTGTGGAAGCAAATCTTAGTCGCGTACCTTTATTAATATTAACTGCCGATAGACCGCAGGAATTGCGTAATTGTCATTCTGGACAAACCATAGACCAATTAAAACTTTTTGGCAATTATCCTAACTGGCAAGCTGAATTAGCAATACCTGACCTAAATATGGAAATGTTAGCTTATTTGCGCCAAACGGCAATATACGCCTATGAGCAAACACTTTATCCCGTTTCTGGAGCAGTACATTTAAATATACCGTTTCGTGACCCCCTAGCGCCAATTAGAGACGAGAATATTTTAAATGCAACGTCTTTAGAATCATTAGAATTAAGCTTTAACTCAGAAGAATTTTTTGCAGCAGTAACAGATAAATTTAAACCAAACATAACTCATTCCCAAATACCCATTCCCGATAAATGGTTGGAAACCAAACGAGGAATTATCATTGCTGGAGTTGCTCAACCGCAACAACCGCAAAAATATTGTACTGCGATCGCGCAACTCGCTCAAAATTTGAAATTTCCTGTGTTAGCAGAGGGATTATCACCAGTGAGAAATTATGCTTCCCTCAACAAGAACATTATTTCCACCTACGATTCAATTTTAAGGAATCCAGATTTTGCAACCGAGTTAACCCCAGAAGTAGTGATTCAAATCGGTGAAATGCCTACTAGTAAAATAGTACGTCAATGGTTGAGCAAGAGCAATCCTTTACGCTGGATAATTGAACCTTCCAACCACAATCTTGATGCTTTACATGGAAGAGTAGTTCATTTACGGATGAATGTTGAGGAAATAAAGGGATGGGGGGATGGGGTTCG
>JBHJOU010000287.1:0-6955 GCA_050329355.1 Rivularia sp. (in: cyanobacteria) | reverse complement strand
TTCTCTTGATGACTTGTAGTAGAAAAATTATCAGTACCGCAGCAAGAATTCATCCAGAAAGGAAACATAGCTGATTACCTAAATTTAAATTATCTCTATTTCTATCTTGCCGCGATTTTTTGAAATTGGGGAGTTAGGAGTTAGGAGTTATGAGTTAGGAGTTAGGAGTTAGGAGTTAGGAGTTAGGAGTTAGGAGTTAGGAGTTAGGAGTTAGGAGTTATGAGTTAGGAGTTAGGAGTTATGAGTTAGGAGTTAGGAGTTATGAGTTAGGAGTTAGGAATGAAGCACGTAGTGTGTCTGTGGATAACATGGAATTAGGAATTGTCTTTCTAAGTATGTAAGTATTCATTAATTGTATATTTACTATTCAGTTATATAGCTATTCCTTATTCCGTATCTTATCAAATGGAACGATCTAAATTATACGCGGCGCTAATTAATGATAAATGGGTAAAGGCTTGGGGAAAGTTCCCTAATGCTTCACCGCTTGTACCTGTTTCCTCTGCATACAATCCCAAATGATTAGCATAACTTAGCATTTCTTCAAAGATTAATCTTGCTTTGTCAAGACGGTGGGAATCTCTTTGTTTACCTGCACGGGTTAAGGCTTCTACTAACCAAAATGTACACAAATTAAAGCTTCCTTCTTCACCATCCAACCCGTCGCTGTAGTCTTCGGTGTTGTAACGGAATACTAAACTGTTGGATAACAGCCCTCCTTGCTGTGGCGATCGCATTATTGCATGGAGTGTTTTCAACATCCTGGGATCGGTTGGTGATATAAAAAGTACTAGGGGCATAATCAGATTGCTTGCATCTAAGGTATGGCTGCCGTAATACTGAACAAAAGCTTGTTTTTCCTCACACCATCCCTTGTCCATGATATCCATGTATATCTCATCGCGAACTTTCAACCATTTTTCACTATTTGCGGGAAGCGAACGTTTTTGGGCTAAACGCAAACCTCGATCGAGTGCCACCCAACACATTAACTTAGAATAAACAAAGTCTTGCTTTTCGTCTCTGGTTTCCCAAATACCGTGGTCTTTTATGTGCCAGTTTTCGCAAACCCAATCGATATACTTAGATAAGTTAATCCATGTGTCGTAAGATATCGGGCTTCCATACTTATCATAAAGATAAACAGCATCCATTAATTCGCCGTAAATATCAAGTTGGGTTTGATCGTAAGCACCATTACCAATACGAACCGGAAATGAACCTTTATATCCTTCTAAATGGTCTAAAACTTCTTCTTTGAGGTCTGTTCTACCATCAATACCATATACTATCTGCAATTGCGAATCTGCTTCTGAATCTGACGGACAAAGGGATATAATCCAATCGATAAATTTTCCTGCTTCTTGTGTAAATCCAATTCGGATTAATCCATAAAGGGTAAAAGCAGCATCACGAATCCAACTGTAACGGTAATCCCAATTCCGCTCACCACCCAAGGTTTCGGGTAAGCCACAAGTTGGTGCTGCGACAATTGCTCCTGTAGGTTCGTAGGTAAGTAATTTTAACATTAACGCCGAACGCTCTACAATCTCTCGCCATCGCCCTTTATAGGTACACTTAGAAATCCAACGGTGCCAGTAATCTACAGTATCTTCAAATATCTGCCTAGTTTCTTCTGGATTCAGCGGTAAACCACAACCTTGCTCGCAATCAATTTCACGTAATATAAATACTGCTGATTCTCCAGCAGCCAAAGTAAACTCGGCAAAAACGCCTTTGTCATCCTGCTTGAGAGGGATATCAGTTACTAATCCTAAATTTAAATCCGATGATTTGAAAATTACACCACCTTCACTAATCTCGATGGAATGCTGATCGCGAGCATAATTAAAAGCAGGATAACACTCCATGCGAAACTTCATACTGCTGCGGATTCCGCTTACCTGTCTCACCAACCAGTGATAACCGTCTTCGCCCTCAGATAATCCTACAGGCATAAAATCGATAACTTGTCCGACACCACAATCAGCCAGAAAGCGGGTTACTAAAACGTTAGTTTCGGGCCAATAAAATTGTTTGTGAGCGCGATCGCCAAGTGTAGGTGAAATACTGAAATGTCCACCTTTGTTTTCATCGAGTATAGCTGCAAAAACGCTTGGGGAATCATGTCTGGGGTAGCAAAACCAATCGATGGAACCATTCATCCCCACCAATGCGGTGGTATGCATATTGCCGATAATGCCGTAATTTTCGATTGGTTGATAACCCATGGTAGTTATTTGTAATTCATAGTTTAGACCCAGAAACCGGGCTTCTTTTAGAAACCCGACTTCTTTCCCCTTATCAAAGTTGATTTTAATGAGTTAATGATAAAAACACTACCTCCAATCGATTTTATTTTTTTATAACTTCAGATAGATGTGTATTGACATCTGGGCAAAAAATTTAGGGACGCAAGGGTTCGCGTCTTTACAAGGGATTCTGGGTAATAAAAAAAATTACAAAGATGATTGCTGACTCTGCATTCGGGGAACCTGTACCCCAAGGGACACCATTAATGTTGCCATATATAATGTCAGTGATAACCACAGTAAATGATTATTTTGCAAGTACCAAGCCATACCGGCTATTGGCATAAATCCTAATCCCAAAGCAATTAAGGCAGAATTACGCAGTCTTGCTCCTTGTTTTAGTCCAACAGTATACCCTTCAAGCATGAAGGCAATAGCACCAAAGGTTAACAGCGGTAACAACCAGTCCCGATAATTCGTAACAGATTGACTAATATCGGTATGACTGGTTAATAAGCCAAAAATCGTTTGTGGAAATAAAATAGTTACCGAAGAAAATATAGAGGCAATTAATACACTACCAAAAATAGAAACTTGCAACACTGGCATCATTTGTTGGGTTTCTCCTTTACCTTTAAAATTACCGATCAAAGATTGAGTAGTTAAACCGATACCGTTAACTGCGAACTGACTTAAGAGTACAATTTGCAGCAGCAATCCGTTTTCTGCGATTACTTCATTTCCCATCGCCGCACTGAGGTTAGTAAAGATCGAATAAGCAGTAATCAGAGCCAAATAGCGGACGAGAATATTAGTCTTGAGTGCTATACTCGCCTTCAGAGCTTGCCAGTTAAACACATCTTTAATAACTGTGGGTAATATTTTCCAAGGAATATTCAAGCCGACGACTACCAACCCTACCAGCAGCGCTAAATATTGACTTAAAGCCGTAGCTAATCCGGCTCCCATACTTTCCCAGCCCCATCGATTAATCATTACATAGTCCAGGATCACATTCGAGCAATTACCGACAACAGAAATCAGCAACACGAGAAAATTCATTTCCCGTCCCAAAAACCAACCAATCAGTACAAAATTGAGTAAAACCGCAGGAGCCCCCCAAATCCGAGCATTAAAATAGTCAATCCCAAAAACTTTCACATCCGGAGAACCAGCTAGAATCGCAAAACCAAGCTTTTGGATGGGGTATTGTAAAATCAGGATGGCAATGGCGATCGCCATTGCAACTAAACTACTCCGTAATAAAGCCAGTAAAATTCCCTGTTGATCATTTTCTCCCACAGCTTGAGCGGTAATCGCGTTGGTACCGTTGCGAAAAAACTTCAAAATTCTGTAGAGGTAATCAAACAAAATACTCGCTAAAATTACCCCTGCTAAGTGACGAATATCTGCCAGATGTCCGAGAAATGCAGTATCAACTATTCCAGATAACGGTACCATCATATTCGAGAGAATACTGACAGATGCCAGTCGCAAGAAGCGAGGTAAAAAGCTACTATAGCGAGATGGAAGCGTAAAGGATAAATTTAATGAACTCATAGAAGAGGTATTCCTAGTTGATGCCTTTAAATGATTATTTGAATGTTAGCCGAATCCAGTCTCTGTGACTAAATACCTATTTTTGATTTTTAAATGACTATACTAACTTTTGAAGTCAGTTAAAAGTAAAAACAACACCTTTTCTATAAATTTGTCAATTGTAATAAAGGGAATAGGGAATAGGGTAGGGGGCGACAGGGAATTATCACCTTTAACCTTTAACCTTTAACCTTTGACCTTTAACCTCTAACCTTTAACCTTTCACTGGTAATTCAATCACAAATTCCGTACCTTGTCCTACCTGAGAAAAACATTTAATTTGACCTTGGTGTTTTTCAACTACAATTTGATAGGAAATAAGTAACCCTAATCCTGTACCTTTACCAACTTCTTTTGTCGTAAAAAACGGGTCGAAAATTTTATTTTGTATTTCTTTTGGTATCCCACAACCGTTGTCGGCAATTTTAATGATGATTTTATCATTAATTGCTGCGGTAGTAATTTTAATATTTAAACTAACTTGAGCAGAGGTGGAGGATGATGTCGTAAATTTGTCTTCTAATGCATCAATACTATTGCTCAAAATATTCATAAATACTTGATTTAGTTGAGCGGGAAAACATTCTACTAATGGCAATTTATCATATTTTTTGATAATTTCAATTCCGGGAAATTCGCCATTTGGTTTTAATCGGTGTTTTAAAATAAGTAAAGTGCTATCCAATCCTTCGTGAATGTCTACTACTTTTAGTTCAGCTTCATCCTTACGAGAAAAATTTCGTAAAGAAAGCACAATTTGACTAATCCGCTCAGAGCCTATTTGCATAGAATTGAGGGTTTTTGGTAAATCTTCGAGAATAAATTCTAAATCAATTTGCTCAATTTGCTCTTGAATTTCTGGTAATAGTGTTGAAGAATTTTGACGATAAAGATTGATCAGTTTGACTAAAGCTTCAGTATATTCAGTTACATAATTTAGATTACCAGAAATAAAATTGACAGGATTATTTATTTCATGGGCAACTCCAGCGATTAGCTGTCCCAAACCTGCCATTTTTTCACCTTGAATCAATTGAGCTTGAGTTTGTTTTAATTCTTGTAAAGCTTGAGCAAGTTTTATCGCTTGAATTGTAGTTTTTTCCAGTAATTCTGCTTGCTGAATCGCGATTCCTAATTGCGTTCCAACTTGTGCAAGTAAGTTGACTTCTTCATCTTTCCAGTAGCGCGGTTGCGAGTGTTGATAAGCAACTAATAGTCCCCACAATTTATCACCTTGAGAAATCGGCACAAAAGTTTCGTTGCGGGGTAAATTATCGTCATCATCATCATTAGAAAATGCTGGTTGAACAATTGGTTGGATATTAATAACAGGTTTTTCATCGTATTTAAAGGAATCTGCCACAAATTTACCTCTCCAATCGGAATTAAACCGATAAATTGCAACTCGTTCAACTTCTAATAATTCTCTTACCGCTTGAGTAGTAGTTTTAAAAATAACTTTAATATCAAGTGACTGACGAATTTTATCAACAGTTTCAGCCAAAAGTTTTTGCCGTTCCATGGCTTTTTCTCTTTCTGTCGCTTCTGCTAATTGTACTGCTTGCATCCGGACTTGTTTTAAATACGAATCTTGTTTCAAAGCAATACTAAGTTGTTCGGCAATTTGGCTGATAAATTCAATTTCTGAAGATTGCCAATTACGAGGATTACTGCATTGATGAATACATAATAAACCCCATAATTCACCTTCTCTTAACAAGGGTGCCACAACATTAGCTCGAACCTGAAATTTTTCTAAAATTTCTAAGTAGCAATGTTTAAATTCTTCTTGATGAATATCGGCGATCGCATTCACTCTACCTTGTTGATAAAGTGGTGCAAATCGTTCGCTAAAACAATGGTCATAAATTTTTGTGGCGATAGCTGAAGTCCAACCAGCAGCAACATCTTCATAAATAAATTCTCCTTCCCAATCAGTTGCTTTGTCAAAACGAAAAACTCCTACTCGATCGACTTTCAGCAGTTGACGTACTTCGGTAACAGTAGTTTTGAAGATGGTTTCTAAATCTAATGATTCACGAATGCGAGTAATAATCCCAGTTAATGCTTTTTGCTGTTCTGTTTGATATTGAGCTTCTAATAAAGTTTGATTATGCTGTAGAGCAACTCCTAAATTATCAGCAATTTGACGGGTAAATTCAATTTCTTCTGTTTCCCAATTACGAGGATTATCACATTGATGAACGCATAATAAACCCCATAAATTATCTCCTTTAAGTAAAGGAACAACTAAATTAGCACGCACTTGGAATTGAGCTAAAATTTTCTCGTGACAATCGCTCAACCCTGCTGTGTAAATATCAGCAACTGCTTGCACTCTACCTTGTTGATATTCAGCCGCAAACTGCTCCCCAAAACAATGATCATAAACCTTAGCTGCAACTACAGAATCCCAATCAGGAGCGACACTTTCCCAAACAAATTCTCCTTCCCAATTTTGTTGAGCATCAAATTGAAAAACTGCCACTCTGTCCGCTTTTAACATTTGTTGAACTTCAGTAACAGTTGTTTGAAAAATAGTATCTAAATCCAAAGACTCCCGAATCCGAGTAATTACTTTAGTTAATGTTTTTTGTTGTTGCCCTTGATTTTTAGCTTTAGATAATAACTCGTGCTGTCTTAATGCTATACCAATTTGCGCTCCAGTCTGGGTAATTATTTCCACTTCATCTTGAAGCCAGATTCTCGGTGCGGAGTTTTGATAAGCAGCAATGATTCCCCACAGTTTTTCTCCTTGAAGAATCGGAGCAGTTGCAAAAGCTTTTACTTCAAATTTTTCTAATAAATTTAGATGAGATTCAGTTAACCCAGCTTGGTAAATATTATTAACAGTAAATGTCTCATTACGAATGTATTTTTCACCTTGAGTTTCCTGTAAATAAGTATCATTAATTATCGGTTGAACGTCAACGAAAGGAGTTAATTCTTCTGCAAAAGATTCCGCAACAAAATTACCACTCCAATCGGAATTAAAACGAAAAATAGCAATGCGATCAGCTTGGATTAATTCCCGTAGTTCTTGAGTTGTTGTTTCAAAGATAGTCTCAATATCAAATGTTCTACGAATTTTATTAACAATCTGA
>JBHJOU010000661.1:0-17006 GCA_050329355.1 Rivularia sp. (in: cyanobacteria) | reverse complement strand
GATAAAAATTATTATTAACTTTTAAAATAACAATTATTTTGATAGTTCATAATTACTAATTACTCTTCATTTGCTTAGTACTTATGAACTTGTGACAGCTTAGGTGCGGAATGTGGGTTACAAGAAAAATTCTCACCAGAACTATCTCAAAAGGTTAATCAACTACAGGAAGAGCTTAATCAGGAAGCCGAAAATATTAGAAATCGCTTTCCAGAAGTAGCAGACTTATTTGAAACCAAACCCACAGATATTACTCAACTACGAGCCAGCATTCCCGTAGGTACAACGGTGATTCAGCCTGTGCTGTTGAGCAATATTACAAATGTCCCAAATACCATTGCTTTGTTTGTCTTTACTAGAGATAAACTAACTGTAAAAAAAATACCTATCGACCTTGCTAAATTTAACACCTTACTAACACAAACCAATGCTTCATTAACTAACCGTTTCGATGAAACATATCTCGACAACTTAGAACAACTTTACAACCTAATAATTAGTCCCATTGAAGCAGAAATTAAAGCCAGCAAGCCCCAACAACTCAGCTTCATCGCGAATGGTAAACTCCGCTATATTCCCTTTGAAGCTCTCTACGACAGTAAAGCAGACAAATACCTAATTGAAAAATTACCTATTAGTTACCTGACTCGTATTTCACCAAACTCTTTAGCAGCCAAAAGCGCAAAAACTCAATCATCAAAACGGGTTTTAGCAATTGGTAATCCCGTACCTAACGGTAAATTAGCTTTGCAAGGAGCCGAAGCAGAAGTCAAGAAGATTACAGACATTTTCCCAGGAAGTGAAACATTTATAAAGACTCAAGCGACGCTCAATACTTTTAAAATCCAATCTCCGCGCTTTTCTTTGCTTCACCTAGCAACACATGGCTGTTTCCAAAAAGGTGGTTGTCCGAAATTGGGATTAGAAGAAAATACTTTGCTGTTTGCTGACAAAAAATTCAACATTAGGGATGCTGCTTTATTAGGATTGCAAAACATTGAGTTAATTACTTTAAGCGCTTGTCAAACAGCCTTACAAACCGAATCTAATGGTGAAGAAATTTCTGGACTAGCTTACTTATTTGAACGGGCTGGAGCCAAAGCCACAATTGCCAGTTTGTGGAGTGCTGATGATAAAACGACTCAAACAATTATGGTGCAATTTTACCAAAATATTAAGAAAGGAATGAGCAAAGATGAAGCCTTGCGTCAAGCGAAATTGAGCCAGATTGATAGTCATCCCTTCTTTTGGTCGGCTTTTGTGTTGATTGGGGATGCGAGGTAGATGATAATTGCAGGTTTGCTTCTTCGGGGGTGGGGTTATAGCAATATGGGTCAGAACGCCGCCATGTGACGACTTGGAGAGCGAAAAATTACGGGGGAGATGGGGTAAATAAAGCTGTAAGATAACCCCATGTCTAATTCTTCCGAACCAGTCATTTACCAGTTAAAAATATTACTACTCAGTATTACACCGACAATTTGGAGAAGAGTACTTGTCAGCAGCGACCATACGATAGAAGACTTGCATTACACAGTTCAACTAGCAATGGGGTGGGAAAATGCACATCTGCATCATTTTCTTATTCATGGTAAGTATTATGGGATTAGGCAACCGCGTTGTACCACATTTAGCGACCGTGCAGAAGAAGTAAAACTTGCATCATTCGGTTTTAGAGAAAAAGAGAGGTTTTTATACGAGTATCACTTTAGCCGCAGTGCAGCAATGGGTACATGGCGTTACTTGTAGCGACCTGCAATACTAATCGCTCAAACCTGCAATCAAGGCAATTTCAAACCAGGATTATCTGCAACTATAATTACGCTTCAGCCAGGATTAATTGCAACTGAACCAGGATTAAATGCAACCAACCTGCAATCATCCGTTTCAGCCAGGATTAATTGCAACTATAAAATGCATCGCTATAGCAACGGGTAGTTTCGGTAGTTTGTTAAAAAAAAGCCCCGTATTTCGCAAGGTAAAAAAACGAACATTTTCTTAACTGCCATACTGGTAAGGCTTTCGGAACCTTAAACCGTTGGTTTTCAAGTTAAAAAACTCGGTAAAGAATTCAAAGTTAATTTATTAAATTCTGAGATGAGTTTTTTTATAAGTCTTCACAGCCCGGTGCAGGCAATGTATTAAGCCTCAGAAGCATTTAATCCTGGTTGAAACGGATAATTGATAACAGTTATATTCCTACAAGTTGGGCTGATAAATAAATCCCCAAATATCGCCACTAACCACAATATTATTTAGCGCTATTTGACTAAATTACAAGCGACACTAACCGCATACTAGCCCGTAGCGCGATGCTTGATGATATTTAGCTAAGGTAGCCCATTCCCATCAACGAAATAACCAGCATTAGAGGTGATGATACACGACGTAGATAATACCCCAACGTAAATACGGTGTCTTTCCCGGCACGATTCATGTTAAAGCGTAGTGATATACAGTACGAGATAACTTGAATTTTACGTCAAAATACGGTTAAATTGTTAAATTAAATAAATATCAGGCATTATGCAGCTAAATTTAATTCAATTCAGTTCAATTCAATTGAATTCAATATAAGAGGTAAATAAGATATGGCAATCTTTGACCAACGTGGTCAACAGGTGAATTATCAGTACAATGCTGCTGGAGATATCAATCTAGCTTCAGTACAAAACCAGGTGCAACTCATTGACGAACTAGAAAAGCTCAAATCTGAACTTTCAAAAGCATTTGAAGCTCAGGTTATAGATGCCGAGGTTTTTACAGATGCTGATTATCAAATGAACAAGGCAATTCTACAAGCTAAAAAGCCAGAACCAGATAAAAAGAGCATTATGGATTATCTAAATAATACCATATCTATTCTTAAGGATATATCTGCTACAAGTGGAATAGTAGTAGGACTTAATCAAGCTGTTCAACTATTCAAAAGCTTTTTCTAACGACAATTGAATCTTATAGGAATATACTGTGAGCAACTTTAATCAATCAAAACAAAGTGTGAGTAGTCAATTCAATGCAGTAAGAGATATTGTTAACAATTATATTCACCCACCTATTGAAACTATTAAAGCAGCCTGGTCATTTACCTCGAAATGTTTTCACAGTATGTTGCCTGATCTAGGAAAAACCTACTCTAAGACAGTGCAATTTGAAGACGATCAAAATAACAAGGAAATAATTCATAAAATATTAGAAGCTCAAAATAGATGCATTCAACTCAAGGAAGAAGAAAATAAATTTAAAAAAGAAGATATTAAACTTAAGGAAGTAGAAATTAAACTTAAGGAAATTGAGAATGAACTTAAACTAGAAGAGAATAAATTACGACAAGAAAAATTCGATTGGGAAAAATCAGTTGTTCAAGAAAATTTAGAACTGATACGACGTTCTCACGTTATTGATCTTGAGCAAAAACGAAAAGAGCTTCAGAGTGAAATGGATTGGCATTATTTACCTCTCCAAGGGTGTCGAGAAGATATAATTGAATTTTTATTTCAGGAAGATGGAAAATTCATTATAATTCCATCACCTCCAGAAATATTACGCGATGATATACAAGCTTTTAAATCTTTAAAAGCTGAAATCCCACCTAAATTAAAACGTTTCATTGAAAAATATTATGGTGGAGTAACAGAATCAGTAATTAGCTGTAAGAATATATTTAATAATCACATCGAAGATGTTAGTGCAGCAACTGTTGGAAAATTCATATCACCAATTCCAACTTTGATATTCCACAGCAAGGTCACTAATCAGAAAGTTTTTATATCGATCACACTAACTTGTCCAAGTGTTGAAAGAATACCTTCACAAACGCAAACTTCAGAAAACCAATACACTATACGGAACCAACAAGAAACCTTTCTTTTGCCAGAATGGAATTGGATGGAACTCAAGAAAGAACTGGAGTCGCAAGGACAAGATTTTGATACGAGTACCCAAACAATATTAGACTTAATTACGAATATTCATTTAATAGTAACGCTATACTTTAGTGATTTGTATTACCTAAACTTAAATCCCAACCACAGTCCTAAATTATTTGAATTTATAGATGAGACTGACTTTCCAGATAGTTTAAGAGAATGGACTAGACCTTTACAAAATTCTTTAGAAGACACACAAAAACAAATTCAAGCTGAATTAGATAAGATTCGTGCTTTACAAACAACAAATGTAAAGAAAAATCATGCGTCTCAAACTGAATTAACCGCTATTCCAATAGTCTTTGGACTTGGACTAGCACTTTTGATAGGAGTGTCTAATCAACAATCTCCAAATATCACTACAGGTAATATTGACAATCAAAATTGGATAGAACAGGGACAAAATAGAACTGGAATAATTCAAGTAAATCGCCCTAGTAACAATCCAGTTAATCTACGTGTTACACCAAATGGAAAAGTAATTCGTAAATTACAAAACGGTACTCCTGTAATTATTGGAAAATTTAGTAATGATGGTCAATGGCTACATATCACAACTAAAGATGAAAAATCTGGCTGGGTTTGGGCTAAGTTCGTTCAATAAATACATAGAGAAAATTAAACATTTTTAATTTTATTCAAAGTGCAAAATGTTAGGAATTGAAAAATTAAAATAAGATTTTTAATCATTATGCCGTTAGCGGATGTGAGGTCAATAGCGTGTACGCTGCAATTGTAGGAGAGTAATTTTTAGTTAGGGATGAAGTTGGGGGTGGGTATAGGGGTATAGTTACCCCCAACCACGAACGCAAGATTTTTTACTTACCCCCCTCAAATTGCGCTACAACGTCAAAAGTATCAAAGAATGAATGTATGTGTTTGACGAGTTGTAACACGCTACAGAGACTTACAGATACCACAAAATGAAAGTATGGCGTGAGATTCGATTTGTAGAATATCGAGTAAGGGAATATGGCATTGAGCCGAGATACGAGTAATTTCCGGCAAGTTGATCTGAAAAACCTTGCCATGTCAGGGTTTGAAAATTTGCTACATTAAAGTTAAAAAGTCGTTATTTACAACGCAAAATCAAGCCTTTTGAAGACATGTTGCAGGTTTTTACACGCATCCTGCCTCAATGCCGTTTAGGCACAGTCATGCCCTGTATGAAGACATCTACTAATCAAAAAATATTGATGCATTAATCAAACTTTGGAACACATAGAATTATCACAATTGCAATTATATCTGTGACACTTCGTCACTGTAACTGCATACTACACAATAAAGTAAGGTAATTTTAAGAATATTAACTGTCACAGATTGTAATATATCCTTTAACCACAGTAGTTTTAGAAAGTGATGCTTCGCATCTGCTGGAAATTGGAGTATTTGCAGGTGAATTGCTTGTTATACAAACGTTTGGACAGTTGTAGTATTATAACTCTACTTTTGCTCGGTTTTGGTTGTCAGAAAATCTTTTAATCTAATATTTTATGTACTAATTTTTCAGGTATAAAAAGTTTATATCTATATTTTTAATATTCGTCTTTTCTTGATTATCTCGATTCGCGGTTTGCTACTTTCTCCCCATATTAGATAAAGCTTTTATCTCTAGCGTAAAAATGCTACCTTTTCCCAACTGACCTTCAACTTTCAGATTCGCTTGATGTTTTTGAGCGATCGCCTGAGCAATCGCCAAGCCTAAGCCTGTGCCTCCAGTTTTACGAGAGCGATCGCCATCAACACGGTAAAAGCGATCAAAAATTCGCTCTTGATCGGCAAATCCAATCCCAATCCCCGTATCTTTCACCGCAATGGCAGTAGTGTAATCGCTATTGACTAAGCTAACAGTTATATATCCGCCTTTGGGCGTGTACTGGATGGCATTGGCAATTAAGTTTGACATTAAGCGGTAAAGTTGCGATTCGTTACCTAAAGTATAAACTTCGCAAGTGGGAATTTCGCTAGTCAAGTGAATATCAGCAGCAGTAGCGAATTCTAAAAATTCTTCAGTCAAATCGCTCACCAAATCATTTAAGCAACAGGGCTGAAAAGGTTTTACTCCTGAATTTTGCTCAAGACTGGTTAACAAAAGTAAGTCTGCAATTAAATGGCTCAACCTTCGCCCCTGTCGCTCAATAGTATGGAGCATTGTTTGGATATCTTGTAGATTTGATTGCCCTATGCGGGGGATGGCTTCCACAGTTGCCAACAAACTGGCAAGGGGGGACCGCAATTCGTGGGCAACATTAGCAGTGAACTGTTGTTGTTGCTCATAGGACTGATAAATCGGCTGCATCGCTAGTCCTGACAGCCACCAACTAGAAGTAGCAACCAAGCTGAGGACAATAGGAAACCCAATCGCCATAATCCATTGAATCTGCCGGATTTCAGCATCAAAATGTTCTAAAGTACGACCAATTTGCAAATAACCCCAGGATAAATCGGTGCTGGGCTGATTATCTAGAGGATGGGTATTGGCACTATGGAGAATCGTGGTGAATTGGTGATAGCGAATTCCCTTAGCCGTGCGAAAGGTTTGCCATGAGCTGCGGTTGAGAGTTTGAGGCAGAGATAACGGTTGATTGGGTGAAAAAGCGAGGAGTCTCCCCTGATGATTAAATAGACGAATATAGTATGTAGTGCGGTCGCTAATGCCGATAGTGTGCCGTTGAATTAGCGTTGTGGTAGTATTGCAAGATTGTCCGCTCAAACAAAGGTCGGGGAAAATTTGTTGCAGCACCGCAGTCGGTTCTTCAGAAGGCGGTAACAGCGGTTCTATGCTATCGTGCAAAGTTCCGGCAATTGACTCAATTTCGCGTTCCATTGCTCCCCACTTTGCCTGTACCATTGCTCTATACATACCAAAGCCAGAAACACTCAAAATTACGCCCATAACTCCCGCATACCACACGGTTAACTGTAGACGACTGCGCCGAAAAAGTGAGTAGCTATTCATGGTGAAACTTGGCAGTTTAAGCGATAACCTGCACCTGGAATAGTTTCAATTGGGCAGGAACAACCGTGATTTGCTAACTTCCGACGCAGTAAACGCATTTGAGCCGCAACCACATTGCTAATTGGCTCTTCATCCATATCCCAAAGTTGATTCCGCAATTTGCTACCAGGAATAATCCGATTGGGATTCTGCATCAAATACATTAGCAATTGAAATTCTTTAGTGGTTAAGGGAATAGCGAGGGGAGTGGATGTGTCTGAATTCACTTGTAGCAGATTGTTTGCGGCATCCAAGGTAAATCCGGCAACAGTTAAGGTGGACAATTGTAATTGAGGCGATCGCCTTTGAAGTGCCCGCAACCGCGCCAGCAATTCTTCCATCACAAACGGTTTAACTAAATAATCATCGGCTCCCGCATCCAGCCCTGCCACTCGATTCTCAGGTTGACCCAAAGCAGTGAGCATCAGCACTGGTAAAGAATTTTGGTGCAGTCTCAATTTCTGACATAACTCCAGTCCCGACATTTCAGGAAGCAGCCAATCGACGATAGCCACTGTGTAATCTGTCCACTGGTTTTCTAGGCACAGCCATGCCTGAGTGCCATCTGTAACCCAGTCCACAATATATCTCTCGCTAATCAGGACTTGCTTGATTGCCAGTCCCAAATCCGCTTCATCTTCCACCAGTAAAATTCGCATCACTCCAGGGAAATCAACCACGAACTTGATCTTACAGAAACATTTGCCATTTCACCTGGATTTCATCTGTCCTTTGATAAATTGTGGAGAACTTTTATTTAACCAGCTTTGGGGGGGGGAAATCCCCTGCTTCTACAAGCATCACGTTTTGCGTCGGGGTAAAATTCCTGCTGCAAAACTTAATTACGAATTATTTTAACCCCGTCTTTATTTTGAGGAGTGATCATGAAATCCTTTCTATTAGTGAGTTCTATTCTTGCTGCTAGTTTAACCATTCTAGCGCCCACAGTTGTGTTTGCTCACGTTGGACATGGTGATGAATTTCAGGCAAAGGGCGGCATTAATCGCGTAAAAGTAAATGCTGAAACCGACCAACTGTTAGGCATTGTTGTCACGCCCATCGCTGCTACTGCGGGATCTGCTGTCATGATTCCGGTAACGGCATTGGTTGATGCCGATGGCAAAAAACTAGCCTTTGTGCAATATAAGAATTTTTATGAGCCAGTGGAAATTACAACTGGTGGAACCAAAGGCGAACTAATCGCAGTGACTAAAGGATTGTCAGTTGGGGAAAAGCTCGTTACCCAAGGTAGTTTGTCCCTTTATGGCGAATCTCGCAAAACCAAAACTGCCGATACAACTACCACTCCAGAGGCAATCGCCACTACCAAAGCTGATAGTAACGATACTAGCGCTAATCTGGTTTCACAAACTGCTGAGACGACTGAGGAGGGCGGATTGCCAATGGGAATTTTAGCAGCAGCCGGTGGTGGAGTAGTGCTTGTTGGGGGAATAGTTGCCTTTATGGCTAGCAATCGTAAAAAGAATGGAGACTTTTAATTTAAATGTTTAACTCCATTCTAAATAAAATTCTTAAAAACTCAATTGCCCAGCGTTGGCTAATTGTTGCTTGTGCGATTTTAGTGACTTTATGGGGAGTTTTCAGTTTAACCCAAATGCCCCTGGACGTGTTTCCTGAATTTGCGCCCCCCCAGGTGGATATTCAAACCGAAGCGACTGGACTAGCGCCAGAGGAAGTGGAATCACAAATTACTGTGCCAATTGAAGGTGCGGTGAATGGTTTGCCTGGGGTAACTACAGTAAGATCGTCCTCTAAAATCGGGCTGTCAATGGTGCAGGTGGTGTTTGACCAGGATGCCGACATTTACAAAGCGCGGCAATCAGTTACAGAACGACTCCAGCAGGTGACAAATCAATTACCTGAAGGTGTGCATCCGCCGGAGATTTCGCCGTTGGCATCGCCGTTAGGTACAATTTTGCAGTATGCCTTTACTGTAAATGGGCAGGGGAAAACCTCGCTAATGGATTTGCGCCGCCTGGTGGATAGCACTCTGAGCAACCAAATTTTGTCCGTAGCAGGTGTTACTCAAGTTACAGTCTACGGCGGTGATGAGCGGCAGGAGCAGGTATTAGTTGACCCAGAAAAATTACGAACGCTAAAGGTTTCGCTGACAGAAGTTACCAATGCTGCCAAAGATGCAAATTCTAACGCACCCGGTGGATTCCTGATTGGTGGCGGACAGGAACTATTGGTACGCGGTATTGGGCAGGTGAAATCAGTTGAAGACTTGCAGCAATCTGTAGTGAAGGTGCAAAATGGTAAACCGATTTTGCTCAAAGACGTGGCGGAAGTAAAAACGGGTGCAGCACTGAAACGGGGAGATGCTAGTTTTAATGGGCAACCTGCTGTTGTAATGATGATTAACAAACAGCCTGATGTTGATACTCCCACAGTGACAAAAGCAGTAGAAGCAGCGCTGGAATCCTTGCAGCCAGCCTTTCCGCCTGATGTGCAGGTGGCGCGGACGTTCCGTCAATCTAACTTTATTGATACTGCCATTCGCAATGTCAGCAGTTCCCTAATCCAAGGCATCATCATTGTGTCGGTGATTATGCTGTTATTTTTGATGAATTGGCGCACCGCTGTAATTACTCTCAGTGCAATTCCTCTATCACTATTGATTGGCTTAATGTTCATGAAAGCCTTTGGCTTGGGCATTAACACTATGACCTTGGGGGGTTTAGTTGTAGCCATTGGATCAGTTGTGGATGACTCAATCGTGGACATGGAGAACTGCTATCGCGGACTCCGCACCAATCAAGCCCAGGGCAATCCGAAGCATCCCTTTGTGGTGGTGTATGATACATCAGTGCAAGTGCGCTTAGCCGTAACTTTTTCCACGGTGATCATCGTGGTCGTGTTTGCACCAATTTTTAGTTTGACGGGTGTTGAGGGCAACATTTTTGCACCGATGGGTTTGGCGTATTTGTTTTCAATTTGTGCATCTACTTTGGTTGCCATGACCCTTTCCCCTGCCCTCTGTGCAATTCTGCTGGCAAACCAAACCCTACCGCAAGAAGGTACATTCATCTCACGCTGGGCAGAACGGTTGTATCGTCCGTTACTAAATCTATCGCTGCGATTACCCCAAATCATTCTGGGTGTATCACTTGCAGCCTTGGTTGCTGCTTTTGCGATCATTCCCTCCCTGGGACGAGTGTTTCTCCCCGAATTTCAGGAGAAATCATTGGTCAATTCAATGGTTTTGTTTCCGGGTGTTTCCCTTGATATGACTAATCGGGCAGGCTTGGTACTGTCCAGTGCACTCAAAGATAATCCTCTGTACGAGTGGGTGCAATTGCGAGTAGGACGCGCTCCAGGAGACGCAGATGGGGCTGGAGTCAGTATGGCTCATGTGGATGTGGAACTGAGCGATCGCGCCCTCCAAGATCGAGAAACCAGCATTAAACAATTGCGGCAGGAGTTCAATAAACTGCCTGGTGTGGCATCTAACATTGGTGGATTTATTTCTCACCGTATGGATGAAGTGCTTTCGGGGGTCAGAAGTGCGATCGCTGTGAAAATCTTTGGCCCGGATTTAATTGAACTGCGGAAGATTGGTGAACAAGTGCGAGATGTTATTCAGCCCATCCCTGGGGTTGTAGACTTGCAGCTTGAACCTCAACTGCCCATTCGTCAGGTACAAATTCAATATGATCGGGCGGCTGCCGCTACCTATGGATTGAGTATGGCACAGTTGTCAAATATTGTAGAAACTGCCCTGAATGGGCGTGTGGTATCGCAGATCGCAGAGAACCAGCAGTTAATTGATATTTCTATCTCCTTAACAGAAACGGCTCGCAACAGTTTAGATGCTATTCGTGCTATTCCTGTGATTACCCCTGCTGGGCAAACCATCCAGTTGGGTGCGGTGGTCAAAGTAGACTATGGCATGGGAGCGAATGTTGTCAATCGAGAAGATGTGTCGCGGCTGATCGTTGTTTCGGCAAATGTTGCTGAACGGGATTTGGGCAGTGTTGTCGGTGACATTCAATCCCAAATTAAACAGAAAATCAAACTACCTAATGGCTATTTCATTCAGTATGGCGGACAGTTTGAATCGGAGCAGCGTGCGACCAATAACCTACTTGTATTTAGTATTCTGGCAACGATCGTGATTGCGGTATTGATGTTCTTTTCCGTTAAATCTCTCCCCGCAACAATCGCCATCATGCTCAATTTGCCCTTGGCCTTGGTGGGTGGTATTGTCTCCGTTGCCTTGAGTGGTGGTGTGATTTCAATCGCTTCTTTGATCGGATTCATTACCCTATTTGGCGTTGCAGTTCGCAATGGCTTATTGCTGGTAGATAACTATAACCACAAGTTTGCTCAGGGAATGCCCCTTAAAGATGTGATTGTCAACGGTTCCTTAGAACGAGTTAACGCCATTTTGATGACGGCACTCACTTCTGCATTGGGGATGCTGCCTTTGGCGATTGCCAGTGGGGCAGGAAATGAAATTTTGCAGCCCTTGGCAATTGTAGTTTTGGGCGGTTTATTTACTTCTACGGCTTTGACTTTATTGGTTATTCCGGCTCTCTACGCTAAGTTTGGCAAACAGTTGATGTCTCAACGTCTGCTTAAACCCGTTTTGGTTAGCCAAACCCAATCAAGATAATGCTGTGATTGTTGACAAAGTAATACTTTTATCAAGAAGGCAGAAGTACCTCCGGCAGAGGCTTGATCGGGAATCTCCCTACCTGGCTTAGGCATCCAGCTAGGGAGATTCAGGATAAGACATATCGCGCCAATGCCCTAAGTAGTTTGGCACAGGAACTTTCACAAGTACAAAAAACGACACTTTTTTCTGACTGGAAAGATACACTTCATATGTTATCTGTTCGCAGTCGCTCAAACTTACTCAGTGATGTAAAGGCATTTACTCCTGTTATTTTTACTTTAGGTAGTCAGAAAGCAGTACAAGATACGGCTACTGCCATCCAAAATGTGTCACGACAGTAGAGCTAATGAGAACTATCTTGGATGACTTAAATAGTCATCCAGTTATATAGCGATTCAATCAATATACCCAAATCATCTACATAAAAATTAACTAAGATAGGTAAAGTAAGAAATAGTTAAGAATGCGTTTCTTAGTGGTACGGTAAAAAGTCCAGTGGGTGATGGTTTCAGTCACCAACACTTCTTTCCCCGGTTGCGCGGCATTACATCAATCCGGCACCGGGGTAGAGCGACTGCCGGAGTGCGTTACCGCTCATGGTTTGATAATGCCAATTTCTACACTATTAAAATTGCTTCGTGGAGGTCAACACAATTTTAACCCCAACGGTTCCTACTACAGCCGATTTCATTATAGTGAGGTACAGGACATATCGTTTAAGGGAGTAGGGAGTAGGGGAATGTACCTCCAAACGCAAGCAAACTGCTATATAGGATTGCCTTCGTCATTTTTACTCGTAAATTTTAAAGAGGTCATTGATATTATTCCCTCTAATCTGCTTGCTGTTGTTTTCTAACTGCACGAGCGATAAGAGGAGCTTTTTTTTCTAATCCTTGTAGAGTTAAATCTCCATCCAAATATAATTGATACCATGATTGTCGCTGGCGCAGCACTCGTTCATCATCGCGCAATCGCAGCCGTTTCAAGGTAAATTCTGCTTTTTGACGTTGTTGCTGAGGAACTTTATTTGTTAACACCAACTGTAAGGAAGGAAGCAGAATTTCAAACCAATCATCTCCCAAATCATGCATGGTCAAGAACTTGGTCATCAAGCGTACCTTTACAACTATTAATCCAACCAGAAGCAAAGCGTAAATTGCTCCATTCATAAGCCAAATTTCGATAATTGTCGCGGCTTAGATAATGCTCTACCGTACCAACTGGTTCGTACATTACTGAATATGCACAAAGATTGTTAAAGCCATCGGCTAAATTACTTTTAAAAGGCGACCAATAATCTCTAGTTCCTTTTTTGGGGTCGGGATTTTTTGCCAACCAAGCATTTCCTGGTTGTCGTGCTTTTTTATCGAAATCTGGTGGTTCTGGTGGAGGTTCAAACGGTATCATATATATGTTAAACCCCCGATAACCCAGCAGAATTTCTTTTTTCTGATGTGACTATCCAACGCGCCCAAAATGGGTCATGTCCTGGTAAAAGTCTTTGCAATTGAAGATGAATTTGTGGTTGGGTTCTCAAGTTTTCTGGAAAAGCATTCAAATCGTCATGACGCATCCAGGCTTCTGCGGCTTCAATTGCATTTTCTGCTTCAAAGGAACGAGCTTGTTTGAGTCCAAAAATTTCTGATGTTAACCATCCAACTATATCTCCTTGTTTTGACCAAGGTATTTCATTAAGAGTGACTTTCCTATCCTCTAATTCAAATAAAAACAATCTATCTTCTTCCTCATTAAAATCTGGTTCTAAGGAAGCAAGTACAAGTGGAGAATGAGTAGTTACTAAAGCCTGTATATTTATACTATTTTGTAATTCACACGCCACATCTAAAATAGCTGGTAAAATTACCCTTTGCCATTGGGGATGTAAGTGAGATTCAACTTCATCTATTAATAAAACTATTTGATTTGTTGGACTTTCTTGGCGCAATTCAGAAGCTTTTTTATGTTCGTACCAAGTCCACACTAGTAAATAAGCAAGTCCCAAAATCCGCTTCATTCCGGCAGAAGCTAGAGTCACAGGAACGTTACCATAAGGTAGATTAACTGTAGGAATATCGCGCACATCTTCCACAGAAACTCGCGTTGGTTCTCCAATCTCTATCCATTCCGAGGGATGAGGTGCAAGTTTTTTAATGACGTTAGAAAATAGTTGAAAGGGATATTTATTAGGTTTATTTTGCCATGTAACCCAATCTTGAATTAAACCGTTACAAACAACTTTCCCCTTTAATTTCAAACCATTCCAAAGCGTATCTGGATTAAAATTATAAGCATTATCCCTGTTACGTGCGGGGTCAAAAACAGAAAAACCCCCATCAACGCGCACGTAAATAATTACCTCTTTTAATAAGGGAGGCATTTGTAAATTACGCCATTGTTGTTCGGAGAAATCAAAGTCACTTTGATATTCTTCTAGGTTATTTTCAGTGCTAACTAGGCAGTTAATTTTTGGGTTTTCTTCTTTATTCCGTTGTGGATAAGCAGGTTGTTCTACCCAGTTTCCAGTGATTACCCACCAAGCAACATCGAGTAAAAAACTTTTACCCAAACCGTTATCGCCTGTAAATATATTGAGTCTATCGGCAAATTCAACATCAAAATGGTCGGCTGGACCAACTTGCTGGAGGTGAAGTTCTTTCAACATTTAACTATCCAAATCTAATATAAACGTGAATCGATTCTCTAATCATCCCCATTCCCCGGAGCTTTGATTAAATAACGCTGCGGTTGCGGGTTTTGGTCACGATTAATATATTGCATCTTTCTCGGGCGATTGCTTAAAATATTGCCAAATTTTAGTGCTTGGTATGGTGCAACACAACGCCGTCCGAGTAAGAAATTTTATGAAGCGCGAGTATCTTCTTCGAGATTTTTGAGCAGTATCTGGAGTTGAGGTAGGGTGTAAACGTTTATGCTTAACACGGGTTTACTTGAACCACCTAGTAAACCTATTACCCTACTCGTTTCATAATCAACTTCTTTTAGTCTTGCGACAAGTTCATTTGCTTTATGCCTGCCTATATTACAACGGGAATGGACAAAGGTTTCAAGGTCATTGCGGAACGTTACTTCCACTCCAGTTTTACCCGAAAACTTTAAAGTTTCAGCATAAACAATACCTCTCGACGATGTGCTTTTAGCTTTTAATACACAAGCCAATAATACGGACTTAAAATCCGAAGGCATTTTGGCTAAATCTCTTTTACTGTTAGAAACTTCATTATCACCAGCATAGCCAAAATCGATAGAGTCCGTAATAATGCATTCTTCGATTGGTATAGGCTGACCGTAAGAAGAACCTTCTACTTGCTTTCTACGCTTTGATTCACCCATCACTTTGATGCCAACTCAACATACATATATGCTGTAATACTACGGCACCTTCGAGTGGGAAAACCAATGTTATTTCAGTTAAAGATTTTCAACGTTGAAATTCAGTAAACCACAAACTTTTTAGAACTAACGTAAAAATAAGGGTTTCAGTCCTTTAAATCATCCTCACACTTCAGTAATCTACGAATAAATTTTTTATTTAACCGTAATTTCCAGTTAATGGGTATTCCTTTAAAGTTTTTTTTAAGTGTTAAACCATCAACCCCTGCGCGAAAATTGATTTATCGTCTTGCGTTGGTATTATTAGATGAGCGCATATTTCTTATTGAAGTGCTGGCTAGAAGATTGGTTATCCGGAGCAGCAATTAATATTGATTACGCCTTCTATCGTTGAGAGGCGGGAATGAGCCAAATACAAAAGTAAAAAGAGGTGTGAGACGACATGAATCCTGCGCTTTTTAGTTTGTCTTACTCACATTACAATTACTATATGTTCAGTCATGACTTGTATGAAGACGGAAAAACTTTTCTCGCTATTTTGTTATCTTCTTCAAGAAAAAATTCAAACTCTTGGTGGAGAAAATTATATATTTTTCCACCTTCCTCAACTACAAATGTCGGAACTTCTTTATGCTTAATTGGACCGTGATGATAGATTGTTAAAACAAAATTATTATCAAAACGATAACAACTATATAAGGGGCTTTCAGTCGAATACCATAAAGAAAAGTCACTTTTTCTAAACATTTTTTTAAATTCATTTGCCGCCTCTTCAATTCTTTCTTTGAGTCTTTCGGGTGTCTTATGAACGCGAGCGCTTAATTCTTCCATTAACTTTTGATTAGTTGGGTCTGGTAGAATAACCCGAATTCTTGAACCTTTTGAAGATGCCAAACGTTCTAAATTTCTAAAATTATTGCTTCTCCAAGTACTTCCATACATAAAGAAAATATCAAGGTTTTTAGCCTTACTAAACATTTCATCCCAATTAACTTTTTGTGGTTCAGCAAATATTCTAATAAGTCCAGCTTCTCTAATTTCCTCTGCAATTTTTACTTGTGTCATCAATTCTGATAAAAATGCTCGTTTAGCAGCTAATTCCCATAAAATAGCAATAGTTACTGTAGAAACAAGTAAAGAGCCTAAATCTCTAATAACAGATTGAAAAGGTGGATTTGTTTGTAAGAACGGTGAACTGTTGGAAATTAGAAGTAAAAATAACCCTAAAATAATTGTCAGGAGTGATATTATAATTGTCCGTAGAGAAGTACGTTCACTATATACTTTAGAACCCTTCATTTTTCAATCAATAAAAATTAATATATTTATAAATATATTAGTAAAATAACTCAAGCATAATATATACATATAATCCAAAATTTATCTAATAAAACATATTATTTGTAGATTAGACTACAAATAAATATTTAACTTATTCAGCTAAAAAGATGGCTCGAAAAAATACAATAATATAGCAGTGCTTTACTAATAACTACTATGATATCGGAGACTACATCTAATTTTTTGTTTTAAAAAGCTTGGGTCAGTCTCGTTGTGAGCGCTTCTAGGTATAACCAATATCCAACTTCTCCATCGCCTTGCGCTTAGTCTCCTCCCCGCGTCGGTCATACCGACCCGTAGTCACAGGAGAAGCGTGTCCGGCTAATTTCTGTACCGTGACAATATCAACCCCCGCATCCAACAAATCAGAACAAAAAGTCCTTCTAAAATCATGGGGACTAAATCGCTCAACTTCGGCTTCTGCTGCACGTTTTCTCAAAATCATCAACACAGATTGCGGAGTCATGCGCTTGTAATCTGTAAATCCCCCCTTCCTAAAAGGATGTAACAGAGGTCCCGGTCGCCTACCGCGTACAGCAAGCCATTCCCTTACAGCCGCCATTGCCAGCGCAGACATATACACCGTTCTATCGACATCGCCCTTAGAACCAATAACTTCCAACTCCCCAGTCGTGACATCTAAATCCTTCAAATTCAAATTTACTACTTCCGCCCTTCTTAACCCGCACCGCAATATCCAAATTAAAGCCGCATCCCGGACACCAAGCACGGAGGAATCTTC
>JBHJOU010000563.1:0-10198 GCA_050329355.1 Rivularia sp. (in: cyanobacteria) | reverse complement strand
ATCTAAATCCCAATCATCATCCCGATTATCGAACCGATCGGCCGGTTGTGGAGATGTCACAGGTGGTGAAGTAGGTCTTCTTTGGTAAGATTGATCGGGTTGCGAACGTTGATCGACGCGGGGTGAATCAGCAGCCGAGTAAGATGTATTTTGGCGCTGCTTCGGATAACGGCTTGATAATAATTGAAGCAAACCGCTAATTAATAAAGAAGTAAAACTACCAGCAGCAGTACTTAACAACATCCACATTGCCAAAGAAAACGGTTGAGTTCGGAACCCCAAAAAAACTAACGGTATTGCAGGAGTCCAGTTTTGTGCTAACAATAGCATAAGTCCTCCCAGTACTGCTACCAAGAGAATTAAGCGAATTACAGTCATAATAGGAACTCAGAGAACTATTCATGAAAAATTTATATTATCTTTATTAAAACTTGAAAAAATAAAAGCTTTGTTTCTCAGTTTGGTTAATAGTAGGGTTGGAGGGAATAGGGAATAGGGAATAGGGAATTAAATCCGTGAAATCCGTGAAATTCCGTCTTCAGGAATGGGTAACTGTCAACTGTCAACTGTCAACGCCCTTCCCAGCGTTTAATCGGGACACAATCAATATCAAGTTGATCTAAACTGCGAGCGACAACAAAATCAACCAAATCCTCAACAGTTTGGGGATGATGATACCAAGCAGGAATTGCCGGAACTATTCTGGCTCCCGCTTCTGCTAAAGTGACTAGATTACGCAAGTGTATCAAACTAAAAGGTGTTTCACGGGGTACAACAATCAGCTTTCGCCCTTCTTTAAGTTGAACGTCGGCAGCCCTTTCTAATAAATCAGAACTTAAGCCACCAGCTAATTTGGCTACAGTACTCATACTACACGGCATAACTATCATTCCCAAAGTGCGAAAGGAACCGCTAGCAATGTTTGCTCCGACATCAGCCCAAGGATGACAGTGCAATTTACCAGCTAGTTCAACTCCCGCTTGCTGTCGCCAAAATTGCTCTTGTGCTTTCGGCTCCGACGGCATAGGGGTACCTTGTTCCGACTGCCAAACCATAAAGCTGGATTTGGATGCTACTAATTCAACAGTATATTCTGCTTCTAACAAAAATTTGAGAGCGCGAACGGCGTAAATTAAACCTGATGCACCTGAGACACCTAATATTAATGGCTTGACGTTCTTGGACACTTGGTTGTTTGTGGTAATGATCTGAAACTTTTAAAACTAAAGCTGAGAATTCACTTGATAAAATCTTGATAAAATCTTGATAAAATTAGGAGTAAGGAAAATCTTTTTTTTGAAAAACTCCTAACTCCTAACTCTTCACTCTTCACTCCTAACTCCTAACTCCTAACTTACTATCTATTCATTTTCATAATCATCTAAATCGTCCGATTCGTAATTATGCGGTACATAGTAGCTAGTTGATTCATCGCGATCGCCTACAGAACCATCGCTACCAACAGTAACTAAATCAATCTGCTGACGGTAATAATCTACACTTTTTACCTGGACAGATACACGGTCGCCCAATCGATAGGATGCCCGATTTTTACGACCGAATAATGCTTGTTGCCGAGCGCGATATTCATACCAATCGTCTTTGAGAGAACTAACGTGTACCAGCCCTTCTACCCGCAAAGGCACGTTACTAATTTCTTCCGACTCTGGCTGCGGCACCTCAATTTCCACGAAAAAGCCGTATGATTGGACACCCGTAATTATGCCACTGAAGACCTCACCAATCCGCTGTTTCATTAAAGCCGCTCTTTTGAGCCCTTCCAAGTCAGCTTCAGCTTCTTGGACTTCCTTTTCTCTATCGTTGATTTGGGTAATCACCCTTGCCAAATCGATTTGTAATTCTTGCTGTAGCTCCGGAGCTAAGACATTCCAGTTAATTTCACCGTGAGAATTACTCGAACGGAGATTCACCCGTTCTTTGACACGAGTGTTACGGCGATCGCGTCCGTTTTCAATTAAGGCATAAAATACCCTTTGCATGAGTAAATCGGGATAACGCCGTAAGGGAGCAGTACAATGAACGTAACCGTCTGGCAGCGCTAAACCAAAATGTCCTCCTTGATTAGTAGTGTAAACAGGTGGTTTGAGGGTATCTTGCAACAAATAAGTCAAAACTTGTTCAGAAGCAGATTCTGCAAACACTTTAGTTAAGTGTTGATAATCCAAGGGTTGAATCTCAATATCATCCGGGAGCGCCAGCTCTACACCTAAATTAATTGCCAGCTTGAGCATTTCCTGAACGTCTTCCGGATCGGGTGCGCCCTGAACTCGCCACACCGCAGGAACGCCCAAAGCATTTAAATGATTTGCCATTAATTTATTTGTTAACAGTACTAATTCCGTTAACAGACAACTAACCGGCGAATCGGTTTCGGTTACACAGCCGCTCGCACCTTCATCATAAAAGGGGTTTTGTTTGCAAGGCAGATTTAACTGTAAGCTGCCCCTAGCCAAACGTTGTTCTTTAAGAACTGTTGCTAAAGCTTGCAATTGTTGCAACATTTCTATCACTTCCGGAGATTCTTTAGTATCATTCACCAGAACTCCCAAAGCTTGCTTTTGGTTTAAATGTTTGTCAACATTAACCACACTCGGTTGAATTTCCCATTCCAGAACAACTCCGGTTTCCCCATCCAAAGTAATCAGAAAAGAAATCGCCAAACGGTCACTACCTGTTACCAAAGAACTTCTTGCCGCTACACCATCTGGTAGCATTTGCAACACTAAGTCTCCTAGATAAACAGTTCTTCCCCGCTTCAAAGCTTCCCGATCTAAGGCTTCATCTGGCTGTACGTAGTGGGAAACATCAGCGATATGAAAACCCAGCAACCAATTTCCTTCCTCAGTTTCTTCTAGGGATATGGCATTTTCCCTAACTATTACCGAATCAGCATTAAAGCCAATGCTAATAGTAAACTTTTCTGTTAAATCTAGGCGATTTTTGCGGTCTGCTTTCAGTATCCGTTTGGGTAATTTAGCGGCTGCGTCTTCGATATTAGCCGAAAAAGTACGGGAAAGGTCGTGTTTGCAGGTAACTAAATCAATATCGGCTGCGGCTTCGGCATCGCTACCGAGGATTTGCACCACTTTACCCAGAGGTGGGTACTGAGCGAGGGGATAGCGCAGTACTTGTACATGAGCGAGATGGTCAATTGCATTATCTAACTTAATCTTATTTTCTTGCAATTTTAATTCAAACAGCAGTCGATCATCTAAAGGTACGGCGCGGAAACCTCCTTCTATCTGCTTAATTCGCGCTAACAAAGTATGATTAGAACGTTCCAAAACCAACTTGACTTCCCCCTCTGGAGAACGTCTGCGGCTACCTTCTTTGAGAATTCTGACCAAAACGCGATCGCCATTCCAAGCATTGCTCAAATGGCTTTCCCTGATGTAAATATCTTCAGCAGCTTCTACATCTTGAATTGCAAAACAAAAGCCTTTAGAAGAACATCGGAGTTTAGCTTCAATCAAGGAATCTTCCGAAATACGTCGGTACTTACCTCGTTCTTTTGCCAAAATTCCGATTTTTTCTAAAATCTCTAAGGCAATTTCCAGTTTTTGTATACTCTCATCATCTTCACAACCAAGTTTTTTCTCCAGAAGTTTGCGAGCTACCAATTTATCATCAGTAAAATTGGCAAGGAGTGTAGCGATTGAAAATTCCATGCACTGAACCGACCTTTAGTCAAAACATCGTTTTTTTTTAATTGGTTCGCCCGATTGCGTATACCCTCACTACAAAAAAGAAGTCATGTCAGAAACGAATTACCCGCCCCCTTGGAAGGTATTGCACAATTATCTCAGAGTTTGTTTGACAAAAAGTTCCAACATCATTCCCAATCTGACAAAGCACGCCTGAAATAAATAATTATTACCCACCCCGCCCGAACCAATTACGAGTAGCGGAGCTTTGAAAGGTAACAAGCCAACAATCAAGGCACCTTACTAGTTTTGCGTTTATCGGTTTGCGGTTAACCGAGGAACGCCGGTGATCGCAGGCTCCGTCGTTTCACGGCTCCGGTACCGATGACTAGTTGATGTTCAATTGTTCGCCACGTTCGGGTGCTTAAGTGCCGCCAAACTCTGAGAATGTACTCGGAAAAACTGCCCCTTACCGAACTGCCCCTTATGTAGAATCGGTAACAATCAGGTCAGCAACGAAACCGCGCAGTGAGGTGGAACCATTACTTCATTATTGTAGATAAGGAGCGTACTTCCAGAACTATTTTCTGGATAGCAATTTGGGTAATTAGTATAGCATTTATAGTAACACTACTATAAATTACTTCACCGACTCCAAGATTCGCTACAACCGAAACACTTAACTGACTTCGTTACAGCAAGACAGATACTCTAACCAAAATCAAACTACAGCTGTCTGGAGTTACGGACGTAATGCATCGCCATAATCGCCATAATTAAATTATGGAGAAACATATATAAAATCACCCCGACCATAGCCATATAATATGTGTTAGGGTAGTTTGCGGTGCAACCTTTAACTATTTTTCTTTGCAGAAAAATATCTAAAACAGCCTATGTCGGCACCGTCGGTAAACACCATAACACATCAAAAGCTTGTAACAAGTTTTTTGATACACCATTGGACGATACATCAAACAGGAAAAATTTTTCTCAGTCCAAATTATTGCTTAATTAATTCAAGTCAGAAACAGATTTCAGTTTTCTGGTTGCAGTTGAAATCAAGACTTAAACTACTTAAACTTAAATTTTGATCAGCAACCATCTACATTATTAAAGCAGACTTAAATTGGTAGAAATATTATGTTGGCTCAATTTCAGAGCTTGTATCCTACAGGTAGCCTCATCTCAGAATTAGTTCAAATTTACAACGGTAAATATATTGTCCGCTCTAGCGTGCAAATTGAAGGCGTAACCCGTGCCACAGGAATGGCAGCAGCCGAAACTATTGAAGAAGCAGAAGATCGATCTAGAATTCGGGCATTAATGGTTTTAGTAACTAAAGATGAACCGCAAGCACAAGTACAGCAAAAAGTAATTGAACAAAAAGAAAAAGAAGTTATAACTTCTCCACAACCTAATTTACAGTTATTTTCAAATCGTTCTTTGAGCGTTCGGGCGGATGAAACTGTTGAGTATACCAATACCAACCCAAACTCTACTCAGGCAACCCAAACTATCGCCTCCCAAACTCCCATAACTTCATCAAGTAATCTTACTGAAGTGCCACAATCTACCCCATCCAACAGTCCAGAAGTGTTTTTAGCAAATGATCACAGTGATATTTACGATCAAGATTTAGATAAACCATTGCCCATTCCCACATATGACGAACCGGATTTTGAGACACCAATAGAAGATACGGATATTATGTCCGATTACCAACCGGAAACGGAAGAAAATTCTACTCCCAATAACGTTACTCCCATTAATAGAAGCGCTGAAACTAATTCCACTCAAAAAACATCAAAAACAACCACAACCAAAAGAAAGAAAAAGACCGAACCCGTTGATTTATCTGACGTAATTGCCAAAACCGACGTTGAGCTTGAGCGTCTCGGTTGGACACCACAGGAAGGAAGAGAATATTTGATCAATACTTACGGTAAACGAGGAAGAACTTTACTAACTGAAGAAGAATTACTCGATTTTCTCAATTATTTAGAATCTCTACCCGCACAAACAAACCTTTTGGAAACAGATCCCCTGGCGGGATTTTAGAGTTAGTTGACAGTTGACTTCTAACCTGTTGCCTTGTGCCTCTTGCCTTTAACCTTTGACCTTAAACCTTTAACCTAAAAAAATACCCCCGATTTGACTCGTGGGGTAAAATTATTACTTTTAATTTACTTAATTTACAAATTGCATTAATAAGCGTCTTGCAATTCATAAAAATCTGGCGAAACATAGTCCTTACGCAAAGGAAATCCTACCCAATCTTCTGGCATCAAAATTCGCTTCAAGTTTGGGTGTCCTTCATAGATAATGCCAAACATATCGTAGGACTCGCGCTCTTGCCAATCTGCTGTTTTCCAAATCCAATACACTGAAGGTACTGTCGGATTTTCACGGGGCAAGAACACTTTTACACGTACTTCTTCTGGTCTATCAGCGTTATCACTAACTTTGACCAAATGATACATGGAAACGAACTGTTCTCCCGGTCCTAAATCTATACCACACTGACACTGAAGATAATTAAATCCATAAGCGTACAAAGCGGTACAAATAGGTAGAAGAAAATCTGACTCTACCTTAATTACTTCTACTCCACTATGGTCGGCTTCTAAAGTCTCGTGAGCAAAGTCGTTTTCAGTTAACCACTTCGACACTTTCCCAGCTTCTACAGGGGACTGTTCTTGTGCCGGTACTGGTTTTGATTCTTCAGCCACGTTCGACCTCCTCTTGCTTTTGTGAAGCTAATACAGCAGGCGGTACTGGCATCCCAATGCTTTCAGTTAACTCCTTCGGTGGAGCGATGCGAGTTTCCGAGCGTAAATATTGTCCTGTAAGGATTTGTTCCACAGGCTTCATATTGTGAGTCGTACTGTAATAGCGGTGAGTTTGCTTGATTAAACCACGCTCCTGCATCGAATCATCAGCAATTTTTTTCCGCAACTTGATAATCGCGTCGATAATCGCTTCCGGACGTGGAGGACAACCAGGTAAATAAACATCTACCGGAATCAGTTTATCAACTCCCCGCACTGCGGTAGGAGAATCCACACTGAACATTCCGCCGGTAATAGTGCAAGCACCCATGGCAATTACATACTTGGGGTCTGGCATTTGTTCGTAAAGACGTACCAACTGGGGTGCCATCTTCATGGTGATTGTACCGGCTGTAATGATTAAATCCGCTTGACGGGGGCTAGAACGAGGGATTAAGCCAAAACGGTCAAAATCAAACCGAGAGCCGATTAAAGCCGCAAATTCAATAAAGCAGCAAGCAGTACCGAATAACAAAGGCCACAAACTAGAAAGTCGCGCCCAGTTGTAAAGGTCATCAACGGTAGTTAAAATGACATTTTCCGATAGTTCTTGAGTCACACTGGGGCGCTGTATCGGATTGAGAATACGTTCTTGATTTTGTGCTAGGGGTTTTGTATTATCTAAGACCATTCCAAAGCTCCTTTACGCCATGCGTACACTAGGGCAATTACGAGAATTCCTATAAAAACAAGCGCTTCAATAAATGCGAGTAAACCCAGACGATGGAAGGCAACTGCCCAAGGATATAAGAATACGGTCTCAACATCGAAGACTACGAAGACCAGCGCAAACATATAGTAGCGGATATTGAACTGAATCCAGGCTCCACCAATCGGTTCCATGCCAGATTCGTAAGTGGTGCGCCGTTCCGGGTTGCGACTGCTCGGTCGCAAAAGTTTGGCAGCAGATAAAGCTAGTGCAGGCACCAAGCTGCACACTATTAAAAAGCCTAAAAGATATTCGTAACCGGAGAGGACAAACACAATAAGTACAAATCCGTTATTGACGAAATAAACATTGTAATTTTCTTTTACATTATATCGATTTGAGCGTTTTAAAACCTGTGAAATGGACACCGATAGGGATTTGATTAGTTTTCGCTTTTCATAGAAATATCTGACAATTGTGTCATAATTTTTAACGTATATTTAAGCTTTGCGTTGTCTGGCATCATGAGCGAACAAGTTGTTGAAAATACTGAGCTAGACCGCTATGAGTGTCGTGCCTGCGGTTACGTCTACGAACCAGAAAAAGGGGATGATAGCCATAATATTCCCGCAGGTACTGCTTTTGCGGATTTGCCCATAACCTGGCGCTGTCCGGTTTGTACGGCGAAAAAGAAAGCTTTTGAAAATGTTGGTCCTGCCGGGACTGCTTCCGGCTTTTCGGAAAATCTTGGTTATGGATTTGGCGTTAATAAATTGACACCCGGTCAAAAAAATATCTTGATTTTTGGTGCTTTGGCTCTTGGTTTCTTGTTTTTTATCAGTCTCTATGGCTTAAAATAAGGAGCCATGTTTGTAATGGTGGGCACATAACCCACCTACAATCACTAAAGCTTTCAATACAAAAATTAAGAAAATTAACAAAAAGTTAACTGATAGAACTGATAAAAATGTTATCTACTTTGAAAATTAGCAAAAAAATAGTGGCATTGTTGGCGATCGCCCTGATGTGTGTCGGTTGTAGTAATGTTCCTTCCATGAGTTACAACCCTTGGGAGCCAATTTCTATACCTACTGATGCCAAACTATTCGATATTGCTTTTACCGACAACCCCAATCACGGTTTTATCGTTGGTGGTAAGGCTGCTCTTTTGGAAACCCAAGATGGTGGTGAAACATGGAAGCCGATCACTTTGGAGTTGGGTGATGAAAATTACCGTTTTAATGCAATCGATTTTGCCGGGAATGAAGGCTGGATAGCTGTGGAACCTTCTACATTGCTACACACTAATGATGAAGGTAAAACTTGGTCAAGCATTCCTTTGAGTGAAAAATTACCCGGTAATCCCGTCTCGATTGTGGCTTTGGGTGAAAATAGCGCCGAAATGGCGACAGATGTCGGAGCAATATACAAAACTACCGATGGGGGTAAAAACTGGAAAGCCCAAGTCGCCGAATCTGTTGGCGTTGTACGTAATATTGAACGTTCCGAGGATGGTAGATATATTGCAGTTTCTGGTAAAGGTAACTTTTATTCCACTTGGGAACCTGGACAAAATGCTTGGGTTCAGCACAACCGCAATAGTTCTCGTAAAGTAGAAAATATGGGCTTTGCTGAAAATGGACAGTTGTGGATGTTAGCACGGGGTGGACAAATACAATTTAGCGAACCAAATAATTCCGAAGAATGGCTTGAGGCTCAATATCCAGAATTGTCCACAAGTTGGGGGTTGCTCGATTTAGCTTACCGAACTCCATCGGAAATTTGGGTTAGTGGGGGTAGCGCTAATTTACTCCGCAGCACTGACGGAGGGCAAACCTGGGAGAAAGATCGCGATGTTGAAGATGTTGCAACAAATTTTTACAAAATAGTTTTCTTATCCCCAGAGAAAGGATTTGTGATCGGAGATCGTGGTTTTTTATTGAAGTATCAGCCTGATATTGTACCGTCTACGGAGTTATCCAAAGCTTAAAATATTTTTTTGCTGGTAAATTCAGCGTCAAAATATCTATCCTCAATTATGAGAATATGTTGCAACTTGTAACTCTTTCTTAACTTTGTAGGATAATAAACACATCAGTCATTTAGCCATATTTTTGATAGGTAAGTAGACAAATGAGTGGAACTACCGGAGAACGTCCGTTTTCAGACATTATTACTAGCATCCGTTACTGGGTGATTCACAGTATCACTATTCCAGCATTGTTTATTGCCGGGTGGTTGTTTGTTAGCACCGGATTAGCATACGATGCATTTGGGACTCCCCGCCCAGATACTTACTACACCCAAGAAAGGCAAGAAGTGCCACTTGTAAACAATCGTTTTGAAGCCAAAAAACAAGTTGACAAATTTATCGGAAAGTAGTTTTTAATTATGACAAGTTCAAATAACATCAACCAACCAGTACAATATCCCATTTTTACCGTTAGATGGCTTGCGGTTCATACTTTAGCAGTACCAACTGTGTTCTTTTTAGGTGCCATCGCAGCGATGCAATTTATTCAACGTTAGGAGTTTTTCATGGAAAGAAATACTAATCCCAATAATCAGCCGGTAGAGTTAAACCGGACATCCCTTTTTCTTGGACTTTTACTAGTTTTTGTTTTAGGGATTCTATTTTCTAGTTACTTCTTTAACTAAGTTACCGAAGTGGGATTAATTTATTTACGAAGGGTTTCAACTATTGAGTAAATCCAAAATCGTAAATTCAAAATCCAAAATTGATTGAGCGAACATTGCAATTAAGGAGGTAAGTATTATGTCTGGAAGCGGAAGAATTCCCTTGTGGATTGTTGCTACAGTGGCAGGATTAGGGATAATCACTGTTTTAGGTATTTTCTTCTATGGAGCCTATGCTGGACTCGGTTCTTCTATTTAAACAAGAACCGAAAACTTCTAGTTCCTAGTTTCATTCTGGGAACTAGAGCTTTGAGGCTATGAGAAAAAACTTTGAACCATTTAGAAAAATTCCGATTTTTCTGGCATTTTCTAATATTTGATTAGAAATTTTTATTTTAAAACCGCCTGTCTTTTGT
>JBHJOU010000066.1:0-3214 GCA_050329355.1 Rivularia sp. (in: cyanobacteria) | reverse complement strand
GCTCTCGCCGCACCCTGTCGCGTGAACGCGCTTCGCGTCTCTACATTCTTTTCCGGAGATGTCTAATTAAATCCGATAATTAATATAGAGAGAAATTACCATCCCAAAAATCGCGCTCCTTGATAAAATATAAAAGTAGCTAACCAAGCTAAACCTAAAGACCAAGCTATTGATAACCAAGTAAATTTATCGCTTTTAGATTCGCTTTTAATCACGGCAACTGTGGACAAACAAGGAACATAAAGCAGGGTAAATAACATAAAACTATAAGCTTGTACCCAGTCAATTTGTTCGGCAATAAGTTTTGCAAGTCCAGCTTCTGATTGAGCGCTATAAATAATAGCTAAACCACCTAATACAATTTCTTTAGCAATAAATCCAAAAATCAAAGCTACTGCTAATTGTGAATTGATTCCCAAGGGAGATAAAATTGGTTGAGTGACATGACTAATCATGCCGGAAATTGTTTGGGAACTAGCTGGTGGTACGTTGGTAGGTAAGTTATTGCACAGCCAAATTATCACCACTCCAAAGATAATAAATCTCCGCGACCAAAATAGAAAATTTGTGGCTTCATTCCAAGCTCTGGTTATCATTTGTTTGATTGTCGGGAAGCGATAGGGAGGTAATTCTAATACCATTGGTTCAGAATTAGGGAACATTCCTTTAAATAATGCAGCGGTTAAAATTGCCGCAGCAAAGCTAAATAAATAAAGACTAAATAAAACAATTGGTGCTTGTTTGGGTGTGAATAATGCCGTTGTCATGAAGATAAATACATTCAATCTTGCAGAACATAAAGAAAAGGGAATTACCAACATTGAAAGCATTCTTAAAGCTGGCGATCGCATTACTCTTAATCCCATAATTGCAGGGACATTACACCCAAATCCCATTAATGACATCACAAAGGAACGTCCATCTAAACCTAACCTTTCCATGAATGCGTCCATTAAAAAAGCGGAGCGGGATAAATAACCGCTATCTTCAACTATTCCCATACAAATAAAGAATAAGAAAATAACAGGAATAAATGCTGCAACTGTACCAATTCCTTCGTAAATACCTTCAACAATAAAATTATGCCAAAACGTGCCTAACCAAGGTAAATAATTTAATACAGGTTCTAATCCATTATCTTTGAACCAAGCTAGCCCATCTGTCAATAAATCTTGCAATGGTATTCCCAAAGCATAGATAAATTGAAATATGAAAAACATGGTGATAAAGAATATTGGTAAACCAAAAATAGGATGGAGAAATATTTTATCTAAGCGAGTTGTCAAATTTTCGGAAATTTCGCTGTCAGTCGTCACTGCTGCGGTTAATATTGATTCCATTTCGGAATTTATTTCAGTTTCCGATGGTAATTTTTCGCTGACTTTTCCTACTGTTATCGGTTGATTTTGTTGTTGTAATTTTTCGGCAATTATGTGAAAAGCTTTATCGCAACCCTCCCCATATTTAGCACTAATCGGGATGACTGGTATTTGCAAATGTTCGCTGAGTTTTTCATAGTTAATAGTCACACCAAAGCTTGGTGCTTCATCTGCCATATTTAACAATAATACTGCGGGTAATTTTAAACTTTTAATTTGTAAAGCTAAACTAATTTGTCGCTCAATTTGAGTAGAGTTGAGAATAATAATAACAAGATGAACTGGTGTGGTTTCTAAAAACTTTTGCACGACGGCTTCATCTTCCGAAAACCCTCGTAAATCATATATTCCTGGTAAATCTACTACTTGCGTTGGTTGTTGATTCAAACTAACTTCTGCCATCATTAAATCAACCGTCATTCCTGGCCAATTACCAATACTGGCTTGAGAACCTGTAAAGCGATTAAAAAAGGTCGATTTCCCTGTATTTGGCATTCCTAATACAGCAATTTGTTTGAATTCGGTAGATAAATTATCTGCGGATATAGAAGAAGGATTACAGTGAGTCATTGGTAATTTTAGATTTTAGATTGTGAATGGGATTCTAAATGATTTTTTATTTTATGCTAATTAATCTCTATTGACTTGAATTGCAGAAGTATCCCGACGACGTATCATCACTTCTGTTGTGCCAACTTTGATGTGTAAAGGACCATTTAACCAGGCTTTTCTGAGTATTTTGATGCGTTTCCCTGGACGAAAACCTAAAGCTAATAAACGCTGCTGTAAACTCGGTTCACCTGATAATTCTAAAATTATTGCTGTTTCTCCTACTTTTAAATTAGAAAGTTCAATGTTTGTCATAAAGATAAAGAGTTATATTTAATCATATTAAGGGAGTAGGAGTAAAACATAAACAAGCTTTTGATGTTGATAGAACTTACGCTACATAATCCGGGTTCCTACGCAAAATAGTCGTTTTTATTACAATATATCAATGAAGAAACCTGATTTATAGGATGGAATGCGTAAGTCCTGATTTACTGCCGAATCAATACTTTTAATTTAATATTTTTTATGAGTATATTTCCTAATAGCCAAGGTAAGCGTTTCCGAATTGTAATTTGAGGTAGTGATAAAGCGGTTTCTTCTGATTCAATGTTTATCTGTTTTGCTATTTTTGGAGATATTGTGTCTTGGGTATGATGATTTGTAGAATTATTCTCCGAGATTTGATTATCTTTCTCTTCCCAGTTGCAGTTGTCGTCAGGTAAAACCATTTGATTTGGGATTAATTTAGGTAAATAAATTTTTACTGTGCATCAGTATTCTGATTGACGAAGCTTTACCACAAAGATATTTGCACCACAATTATCACAACAACTCAATGCTTTTACAGTTGATAAATTATTGGATATTTCTAGCCAATATTATTATTAAACAACAGCAAATTAACTCTTGAGATAGTTAAATTATCTTGTTCTCAAAAGATAAATAGTTAGAGCCAAATCATCTAAACTTACTGAAACTAACTATCAATAATCTAGCATATTGTGCTAGATTATTGAGAATAATTTATACAATTCTTCAATTGCGATCGCAATCTATCATCTAATATCGATAGGTGGTAGCTGTTTGCTGATTTTGTCAGTTGCAATACTTAATTTCATAGTTCAATTATTTCAGGAGTAGGATTAAGGATGCAAGCGAATATGATTCGCAAGATAGCAGAAGGGAAAGATGCAACTTTAGAGTTACAACCTTCTGTTTTTTTGCTTTATGGACGTTTTTTTGGTTATATATGGCAGCATCGTTTTAAACTGATTATTGGTTCT
>JBHJOU010000366.1:0-5035 GCA_050329355.1 Rivularia sp. (in: cyanobacteria) | reverse complement strand
CGGGAATAGGCGTAGATTTGAATTACTACAGCCCCGACAAGATACATTTCGTTGATATCCAACGAGTACGGCAGGAACTGGGTTTAAAGTCAAATACACCATTATTGCTTTCAGTGGCTGAGTTGAATCCCGGCAAGCGACATCGAGACATTATCAGAGCCATAGCCCATTTAAACAGAAGTGATCTATGCATGGCTTTTGCTGGAGAAGGACCACTGCTTGAAGATTTAAAACAGCTTGCTAAGCAAATGAAAGTGGAACACCAAATCCGCTTTTTAGGCTTTCGACGCGATATTACAACTTGGATGCGTGCTTCCCTCGCCACCGTTCTAGCTTCCGAAAGAGAAGGACTACCCAGAAGTATAATGGAGTCTATGAGTCTAGGAATCCCTGTCATTGGCACCGATATTAGAGGAGTCCAAGATTTACTGGCGTGTAATAGCGGTATTCTTTTCCCCGTTGGAGATGTAAATCAGCTTGCCGACCAAATTGCTTGGGTGATAGATAATCCTCAGCAAGCTCAACAGATCGGGAAACAAGGTCAACAACGAATCATTAACTATGACCTCAAGCACATCATCAAACTTCACGAAACTTTATATTCCCAAGCTTTATCGCTAAAATCTCCGCAAATTAACCAGTTCTCAACACAAAGTCGATCATAATAAATCTGACGAGAGAAAATTACTGCCAAATTGGCAACAAAATTTAACTAATTATGGTTATGTTTATTATGGATTGAAGATTTATTTTTCAGTTCCAATTACACAATCATTCATAGCTAATTAATCGCGGCATAAAAGTCAAAAATAGTACAAGTTATCAAATTGAAAGTTGATACGAATTAAATACTTTCATCAATTTTTACTGCTTGTTTGCTTTGACTTTCGCTTGTTGTTTTATCTGAGTAAGAATAGATACTTGTACATCTGTTAAATGCTTAGGGAAAACCCTAAATAATTAACAGGTTAAAGGAAATTTTTTGAATTATAAAAATAAGGGATGTATTTATGATTGCACAAGAATTACGGGGTGAGTATAAAAGCAAAGGCAGTCGGGTAATTAAATCTGCCTTAGATCGAGTGATTGCGGCGATCGCGCTATTGGTGTTTTCTCCTCTGATATTAATAGTTGCGATCGCGATTTACTTGCGGATGGGTAGTCCGATAATTTTCAGTCAGCCTCGGCCGGGTAAAGATAATCAGATTTTTAAGTTTTACAAGTTTCGCACGATGACGAACGATCGTGATGCAAACGGCAATCTTTTAGATGACGAATTACGTCTGACAGCATTTGGTGAGTTTTTACGAGAAAGTAGTTTAGACGAACTTCCACAACTGTGGAATGTTGTCAAAGGTGATATGAGTATTGTGGGACCTCGACCTTTGTTGGTGAGGTATTTAGAGCGTTATACTCCTGAACAAGCGCGTCGTCATCAAGTTAAACCGGGTATTACCGGATGGGCGCAAGTTAACGGACGCAGATTGTTGGATGGAGATTGGGAAAAGAAATTCCGATTAGATGTCTGGTATGTAGACAATTGGAGTCTATTACTGGACTTAAAAATTATCTTGATGACAGTGGTGAAAGTATTGCGGAAAGAAGAAATCAGCCAGCCTGGTTATGCGACTGGTGAAGAGTTTATGGGTAGCAACGCTAAAGGTTAGTCTATTAATTTAGCAACGAGGTAACAGCGAATGAAACAACCATGGGAGATAGGCTCCGAGTTCGATTGGTCTAATGATTTTATTAGTTCAGTAGGACAAACCGTTGATTTACCATCGGATTACGAATTATTTTCTACTGGGTGTGCTAGTTTATTTGGTCTAGAAAAAATTCTATGGAAGAAGAGCAATCAAAGATTGAGATTGCATCTACCATCATTCTTCTGTATGGAAGCAGCGGAAAAACTCAGCAAGGCTTTTGATATTCGCTGGTACCGGGATTTACCCACACAAAAATACCCCGATTTTAATTCTCTTGATGCTGCTTGCGGCGATTTGGTGCTAGCGGTAAACTTATTTGGGATTAAGTCCAGAGAAGTTTGGCAGGATTGGCATCACAAGCATGATGGTGTAATTTTAATTGAAGACCATACTCACGACCCTTTTTCTAATTGGGCATTGCACAGCCAAGCTGATTACGCAATGGCTTCCCTGCGTAAAACTTTACCAATTCCCGATGGAGCGATGATTTGGTCTGGAAAAAATCTACCGTTGCCCAAAGCCTTAGAATCAGAGAGTGATGGAGCTTATAAACGATTGAGCGCTATGCTGTTGAAGCGAGCTTATCTTAACGGTGGTAATGTTGCTAAAGATACTTATCGACAGCTTGAACTTGAGAGTCAAGATAGTCTTAGCGATATAAATTGCGATCGCATTTCAGCTTTTTCGGCAAATGTTTTGAGCAGTTTGGATGTAAAAGGGTTTAGAGAGAGACGAGAAGCGAACATCAGGCATTTTTTAAATTTAACTGTAGGCGATAAAAATCGAGATTGGCAACCTCTTTTTAGCTCCTGGAGTCATGGAACTGTGCCATTTAACAGCATTATAGTTTGTCGAAATCAACAAATTAGAGACTCTTTACGTAAATATCTGATCGGGAAGAATATTTTTCCGGCAATTCATTGGCTGCAACCACATAACGGGATGACATCAAATGATTTGGAAGCCATAGATTTATCAAATAGAATTTTGACGATAGCTACAGACCAACGTTATTCCTTAGATGATGTTAGTCGCGTTGTGGCTATTATCAAAGAATTCTTTACTGTAACGAATGTTAAGAGTTATATCTACGCAAATTCTCGATGAATTATAAAATGAATAATTAAAGGAGTTTAATTAATAATTAAAAAATAGCACAAATATGGAAACTTTAATTAAAGGATTATCCCCAGAGCAACTAAAATTATTACCAACAGAAGAAGACATTGCTTTTTACGAAGAACACGGTTGGTTTATATCCAAAAAAATCGTTCCTGAGTGGGTTCTTGATCAAGCATTTTTAGGGGCTGAAAAGTTCTATCGTGGGGAAACAGATGCGACGATTCCCTACACCACCGGATACAGCGATTGGAAACCGGGAGACGGGGATGCTGTGAGAAACAACCAACACGTTTCTTATCGCAAAAAAGAACTGCGTAAATTAGTACTTCAACCGATTATTGGAGCGATAGCTGCAAAATTAGCTAGAAGTAAAGGAGTAAGGCTATTTGAAGACACTTTAGTTTATAAGGCTCCTATAGATAATATTAGTAATAATACTAAAAGTGGTGTAGTTGGATGGCATACAGATTACTCTTACTCTTCCGTATGTACTTCCAATAAAATGCTTTCCGCTTGGATTCCATTCCATGATGTCGATCAAAAAAGAGCGCCATTAGTAGTTATAGATGGTAGTCATAAATGGAAGGGTAACGAGCATATGCGTACCTTCAATAATCAAAATTTGCAAGAGATCGAAAACACCTTTTTTGAATCGGGGAAGAAAGTTGTTGAAGTGCCGATAATTTTAGAGAAAGGTCAGGTTAGTTTTCATCACTGTTTGACTATTCACGGTAGCTATCCCAACTGTAGCGATCAAGTTCGTTTAGCGTTTGCGTTGTATTTGCAAGACTACGATAACCGTTATCAAGTTTACCATAATCAAGGCAAACAGGTTCATCACTTTCTTGATAGTATGTGCCGTAAATTACCAAATGGTCATCCAGATTATACTGACCCTGCGATATTTCCGACTCTATGGTCTGAGTAAAAAGGTTAAAGGTTAGAGGTTAGAGGTTAGAGGTTAAAGGTTAAAGGTTAAAGGTTAAAGGTTGTTAATTCGTAATTATTAAAAATATCACCTTGAGAGATAGTAATGAAGACGCAAATTATCAATTTATCAAATCCGTTGTGGATGGAAACATTAGATAAAATAAATCATGATGTTTATCAATTACCACAATATATCTCCTTAGAGTCAAGTCGGACAAAACAAATACCGGAAGCTGTTGTAATTAGCGATGGAGACAAGATATTTTTTGCACCTTATTTAATATCAAAGTGTGATAATATAATCCCCTCAGAATTTATTACAGAAGAGATATTTGATATTAAATCTCCCTACGGTTATCCAGGAATTTTATTAAGTGATGCAGCAGCAAATACAGAGGGTTTTCCTGATGCTGCAATGGCTGAATTTAAACGAGTTTTAGTTGAGAAAAATGTATGTTCTGCTTTTTTTAGAATGCATCCTATACTCAATGAAAATTTTAGCCAAATTTTTGAGCCAGGATTATTTACAGAAAATGGAGAAACAGTTTCCGTTGATTTGAGAATTCCCGAATCTCAATTATGGTCGCATACAAGAAAAGGACATAAAAGCACAATAAATAAGTGCAAACGTTTGGGAATGGAAGCGAAATTTGTGCCTATTGAAGAATATTTAGACGAGTTTACTGCTATTTATCAAGAAACTATGGGAAGAGTAGAAGCAGCAGAAAGATACTACTCGTTTGATTTAATATACTATCAAGAAATGTGGAAAGCCTTAAGCGATAAACTACATCTTTGTATTGTTGAATATGAAAATGAAGTCGCTTGTGCAGGATTATATACGGAAGTTTGTGGCATTGTTCAAAGTACATTGGGTGGAACCAAAGATAAATTTGTCGAGTTATCTCCGAGTAGTTTAGAAACAGATTACGCTCGTTATTGGGCTCATCAGCGCGGTAATCAATTTCTGCATTTAGGTGGTGGGGTTGGTGCATCTAAAGACGCGGTTTATAACTTTAAAGCCGGTTTTTCTAAGCTGCGGCATCCTTTCTATACCCTGAGAATGATAGTCGATGAGCAAAAATATCGTTATCTTGTGGAAATGAAAGCAAAATATTTGAATATTCCTGTAGAAGATTTACTAGAAACCAACTTTTTCCCTGCTTATTGTTCACCCCAACCAAGAATGAAATAACTTACAAATAAGGTCAAAGGTCAAAGGTCAAAGGTCAAAGGTCAAAGGTCAAAGGTCAAAGGTCAAAGGTCAAAGGTCAAAG
>JBHJOU010000389.1:0-7519 GCA_050329355.1 Rivularia sp. (in: cyanobacteria) | reverse complement strand
ATTCTTGAATAATCCGGAGAAAACAATATGAGCGGAGTCTATTCCATTTTAGCAAAAATTCGAGAGAAACCAGGTATGTATATTGGTCGCCAGAGCGTCAGCGATTTATTTATGTTTTTAGTTGGATATGAATGTCGGAACAGTGAATTAGGAATTGATGATACTGAAGAAGAAGATGATTTCTATGGAGAATTTCAGCCTTGGTTGCAGAAAAAGCTGGGAATCACAACAGTAAGCTCTTGGTCTAAAATGATTATGCTTTACTGTCACTCGGAAAAAGCTGGTTTTGAAAAGTTTTTTAGTTTGTTAGATGAATTTAAACAACGCAATAGGGATTTGGATGCTCAAGAGGTTAATAATATATCAGAACCAGTAGCTCAAAAGTAAACCCATATGTAAACCCATATAATAGTAAAGTGGTTGATTTAAAGCGCCGCAATATCAAGTTCTGTCCGCACTAAACGGGCGCATCAAAACCACCTCTACCCCTTCTCTCACCCCCGTTTCCGCTTCTTCCCCACGCGCTCCGCCAACTTATTCGTCAACTCCAATTGATACTGATTCTTATTATCCTCATAAACTAAAATCGTCCTGGGGTCAGCATGACGACTTAAATGCTGCACCTTGCGGTAATCACCCTCCGCCAAATCAAGAGCATCAGTAATCCCAGAATGCCTAATCTTGTGGGGAGTCATCCGCTTCTTAATCCCAGCCTTTTCGCAAGTTCTTCGTACAACTGCATATATCCCGTCCCCCGTCAACTGATGCCCATAATTGTGGAAATCCAAAGCAATAAACAACGGGTCGCTTGGCTTAAGATTCATCCGACAACCCAACCAATCGCTAATCGCCTCCGCCACCATCGGATTCAAATCAACTTTACTGAAATCATTCCCTTGACCCTTACCATAAACAGTCAAAGTATATTCGTGGTAATCAAAATCACCCACCCTTAACTTCGCCACCTCCCCCCGCCGTAAAACATTCGCCCAAAGCAACAAAAACAAAGCATAATCCCGCTTCCCCTTCATATCCGTCGTATCGAGTACATCAAACACCTTATTGTACTCATCAACCCCCACACCCCGCGTATCCCGGTACTTCGTCACCTTCAACGACTCAATGCGGTCCTTATCAAAAAAATACCGACACCGCTTTAAATTACGCCCCACCTTAATTAAAAACTTAATCGCCGCCAAATAACGGTTAACCGTCGCAGCCTTCCTTCCCGACTCCACCAAATGATTCTTAAACTTGAGAATCAACGAATTAGCCACCTCCCCATCCAACCCCCAAAACTCCTCCACGTCGCGGCTTGTCGGCTTTCTATTTAAAAAATACTCAAAGAATAAGCGTATATTTCCCACATATCCCCGCTGCGTAGTAGAAGCCTTCTGCTGTAACTCCGCCAAAAAATCATTGCCAACTTCCAACGAAGCCGCAACCTGACTTATAGAAGTAACCGTACCGGCTTCAGAAAGAGCAGAATCCCACGAGAATGACTGAGTATTATTACTTGGCATATCTATCTACAGACGTTAATGACAATACAGCTTTTCATTAACGCTCCTATATAATAGGACACTACGCAACCGAGGTATTTACGTTTGTATTGTAGTGCTGGCGACATACCACTTTTTCCACCTAAACTGCTTGTTTGGTTTGAGAAAGGCGGTTGTCATTTAAAAATGTATTTAGTTTGACAATTAAAGCTCAATCGCTATTAATACTTTGGTAAAAGATGCTACTCCCGATTTCCGGCTCCAGTACTTTGTAGGAAGAGTGAAGAAAAAGAGTAATAATTAAAGTACCTTCACGCGAAAATTTATATGACACAGGTATCGCAGAATCGGCGCACCCGCATAATACCGCCTTCTCAAGAAGTAAGGACTGACAAAAACCTTGATACGGAGCAGCGTGATGCCCTTGGTATGCGCTGTCGTGCTGTTTTTGAGCGTTTGCGTCCAACTCTTATTGAAACGCATTACAATTGGCACATTGCTATTGACCCCGATACGGAGCAATATCTTATTGACCCTACTTTGAAAGGCATAACTCAAAAAGTCCGCGATGCCTATGGTGGGACATCGGAAGTTAAACTTACTATTTTTAGACTCAACAATACGGGAAGTTGCGGCTTCCTATGATTGAGGGTTATGAAGGGAGATAATGGCGAGCTATTTTTTGAAATCCAGCTTGTTGCTTTTGAGGGTTCGGAGTTTTCTGTTGAAGCTTTGTTTGATACCGGGTTTACTGATGGGTGGTTAGCTATAAACACGCAGGATTTGGAAGCTTTGCAGTGGTCGTTGCTTGCTGCACAAGTTGAAACAAGAGGGCACGAGGAAATGCATTTTTTAACATAATGAGCGGTAAAGTCATTATAGATGGGACTGAAATCGTCGTACCCGTACACGTAGGTGATGATATTCCAGATACTATAATGGGTTCTTTGTGGCTTGACGTTATGGAGTTGGTAGCGAACAAGTCAAAGGGAATATTAACGCTTTCTCTGGTGGAGAACGATTAATTTTTATCTCTGTAATGCGTCTGGTGTTGTCAAAAAATATACGCTTAGTAAAATCAGGCGAGGGGAAGGAACCTTCTCCGCAGTCATCACTCCGAGGACGATTGAAATTATTTAACTGGATGGTAAAGTCCATCTTTTTCATTAAATCGCCACGAATATTTACCCCTATCGCGATTCTTACTCCATTCTTCAAACTCATGAAGCTCAAGGTTTGCGTGCTTTTCTTTTAGTGTTGGAATATTGACGTTAAGTCGTAGTGCTAACTTTTGTTCGTCCAGGGCTTCAATTTGGGGCGGTCGTCCACTTTGATTGTAGGGGTTGCCCGAATATTTGTTGTATCGTCTTTGGTTATTTGATGCACCAAAATTATTATTTTGAATGGCACCTAACGCTCCTTCTAATTTAGCTACCCTTCGCTCAAGTGCAACGAGCTTTTCTTCTGTACGGGAATCTGTGGTGCTATTATCTCGCTCCTTGATGCTACTTCGTAATTGCTGCAACTCTTTCTCTAGCTCTTGCAATCGCGTTTCCGTGCTTTGCTCTACACCCGGTATTTCTCCTAATTCATGAAGTAACCCCCGGATTACTATATCCGTGGCGGTTTTACCCGGTTGTGGAGAAGCTGCCTTACGCAATGCAATCGCTAAAGGCTTGGGCAATTTGAAATTCATCGATTCCCGCTCAACCCGTGTCATGTCAATACCTGGGATACACCGAATTATAGATAGCTTACCTTTCTTGGTGAAGACAAGTATATAGATTGTGTATATATGTAAAGGCTAAAACTCTGGTTCAAGCGTACTGTTCCGGGTTTCCTTTGAGCGGCGTTGCGGAACGCGAGATGCGTCTCATTATTGCTCTGTGTTAGTTAGCCCAAAAAGATTATATGAAAGTATTGCTAAATATTCTCTAAAGTGATATTAGATGGATTTTTCAGAACAAAAGCATCCTGAACTTTAATTAAATCGCCTTGGCAAGTAATTATTAAGCGTTCTTGATAAGCCTTTATTGCCAAAATATAATCGTGCTTTTTTAATTCAGTTTTGATTTTTCTGAGTTTATCAACTACTACACCTACCAGCGTAACTTCACCATTCAAATGCTCCGACAATGGTGCATCGATCTGCATTACAACACCTTGAACGGTAACGTTATGAACAATGGTAATGAGTTCGCTTAGTATATCAAGTTGGGAACGATTTTCTGCTTTTTCTAAAATTTCCATGACTTCATACATTCGTCGCGGGTAGTCATCAAAGCTGGGGTCTAATGGTACATAAATCTTTAATTTATCCGAGGCAAAAGTATCTCTAGTCCATCCAGAAACTTCATTTGGTACGCGAGTTCTTTCATGCCAACCTTTGGATTTTAGATAACTTGACACGCAGCATGGTTCTATGGACTTAAGTATTTCAATATCGCTAACAATTGCTTTCATAATTGACCCCTCGCTTCAATAGTATCCATAATATTTTTTACGGCACTGACCGTAAATAGCTGCTGTCGCGGTAAATAAACTGTGACGCTTTCGGTGTTTTGCGTTTCTGGTTGTCCTTTTAATAATAACCAATATCCACAACGACGTAGACATAACTCTTCAGAAGATTGATTAACCCATTCTCCGGGGTTATCGGGAATCAAAATAATAACCAAAATTTTAGGAACTAGAGTTTTTGCTTTTCTCAGTTCGTTGTAATTTTTAAGTTTGAGTGGATATCTGATAAATTCATCATCTATGACAGCGGTAGAAGTTGATTTTACTTGCACTTCTAAACGCGGAGGATACAAAGAATATTCTTGTTCTTCACCTGAAATAATAATATCTATTCCACCTATATCCATAGGTCTTGATGCTATCTGACATGAATAACCCGCAGCCGATACAACAGCGTATATATATGCATAACTAAACTCCTCTTTTTGGATATTGATGTCCATTTCATTGGCAAAAAATAATAATTACAACGGATATTAAATGCAATAGTAAATATTATCTCATGATTGGATTAACTTATATCTTAAAAAACAAATAATTATTATATAATATTTAGTTAAAAGGTTAGGTGTTATAATTTTATATTTAGATTATCGTGGTTTCCCTCTCTCTATAAATTTTAGTATTTTTAAGAAAGGAGTTTTTTAGTTAAAATGTCGAATTTATCAGCGGGTTTAGCAGCATTTGAAGCTAAAAATTACGTAGAGGCATTCGAGTTATTAAAACCTCTCGCAGAAAAGGGAAATGCGGAAGCTCAATGCATAATTGGAAGTATATATGATTTAGGACTCGGTAGAGAAAGTAATGCTTTAGAAGCGGTTAAATGGTACAAAAAATCAGCGTCACAAGGTTATGGAGTAGCATCTAATAACTTAGGCACCATTTATTATTCGGGGAGAGAAGGTATAGAGATGAACCGAGCAAAAGCTAGTGAATGGTAACAAAAAGCGCCCGTAGCAAGGATTCTTGCATAACCCCAACATTTTACAATTAATAGAATAATAAACCAAGCATTTTCCCTCCGGTCCCGTTTTTAGTAGAAATTTTGTGCTTATAGATAATCAAATTTTAGTTAAGGTTCAGTTTGATTTTTATTCAAGTTAAATAAAAGCTTCACGACACCTTTCTCGGTTAACTAAAATAAATGCAACCCCTGCTTCTGTTACTCATATATTGAATTCCTAATTATATAGAATTCAACTTCAGTTAAACTTGCTATTCCTGCGGAGATAAAAAACCGAAAAGCAGGGGAAATGCTGATGTTTAGTAAAGGGTAGAGTTCAATGAATTGATGTTGTGTTCACAATTTAGCCTTCAAAGTTAATCGGGTTTCCATTGAAATGCCCATAAATCTTATTCGCTTCTAACCAATTGGGTAATGTTCTTTCTACTTCTGACAATTCGTTGCCATTCTCATCAACCAATCCATGTACAATCTGCACTCTAGGTAATGGTGTTTCTCCATTAGCCGAGAATTTTTTAAGTTGAATTGTTCCTGACTTCCTGGCTTCAAATGTTCCTTCTACGGTGCTTTCATTGGTAAAATAATGATTAACACCAATAAAATATTCTTTTGCTTTACGGGTATCTGTAAGGTGCATTGAGAAGAATTTCATTGCTGCTTCTTTACAGCTATCAATTTTCTTCAGGTTGGTGAATTCATCAATAATTATTTGTTGTTTGGTAGATGGTTTTTCTTTAATTCGCTGTAACCATCTATCGGTTGCATCCTCCAAAGACTGTCCGATTTCTTCTTCTGATTCGGCTTTTAATGTAGCATCAAGTAGTTTCCATACTTCCCAGTTCTCCCCGGTAGCGTGTCTATCAATAAGTTGGTAGATTGCTGCATCAAAGCAGTATTTACGAATTAATGCGATCGCACCAGCAGTATTGGTCTTACCGCTACCCTGAGAACCAATCAGCCACAGGGGTTTAGCGTTTTTGAAAATCGAATACAGCCAACCATTTTCATGGGATTTGAGGGCTTCTATAAGGGAGTTAACCAGTTGTTTGTCACTGGATTGACTAGTATTTGTATGAGATGATTTTTTATTTTGTAATTTATCTATTTCTTTTTCTGCTTTATGTTTATCCAGTAGATTAGATGCAATTTGTTTGTCCATGTCGGAATGTTTTACGGCTCTGGCTTTGAGGTAATCTTCTAGTTGAAGTTGATTTTTGATAGCTTCGTTTTCATCATCGGTTAGCCCTAATTCTTTTCTTTGCTGCAAATCTTCTTGAGTTAAGCCATCTTTTAAAGTATCTGTATGTAGTTGGTTTGAGTGTTGTTTGATATCTCGGTTGCGTCTGTGTTGCTGCCAATTATAATAAGCTGTAGTTTTTTCTTCTTCTCCTAATTGGTAATCGGTTCTTTTAAGCCTACCGACACGAGAAGCTAGGGTTAATGAAATACCCCACAATCCGACAATAGAAGCTACATTACCGTATATTTGATAAGGGTTATCTCTAGGGATAATTCTTACTAAGCTAATTGTGCTACCCATATATGGAATAATTGAGCCGTAGCTGTTATATTTATCCCACTCTTCTGCAAGAACATATCTTGGTTGATGGCAGTATTTACTATCTAGTTTCTTTTGTGCTTTTTCTAAGTCATAATATTTCAGTTTTTTAGCTTTATTTTTATCAGTTAAAATGTTCTCTTTTTTGTTAGCAGTTTGCGGACAGAATTGTATTTGTGCTAGTGGGTAAGGTTGACGTGAATGAGAAAAGCAGAAGCCGGTTAAGCCGACTACTGCTGATATGACAATAGCTGATAGTTCAATCGTATTTTTACTCATCTCCTGCTAATAAGGAATAATGAACTAATTACTATGAATGCTGCAATTCCAATTGATAACCAAGGGTCTAACCAAGGTCTTTCTTGGTAAATAGTCTGAATGTCTGCACTGATTTGATATGCGCTATCTGTAGTCATTTGTTGGAAGTATTGATAATCTTTGATGGCGAGCCAAGTGCTTCCAGCAGCAATTACAAATCCACCAATTGTTTTTACTGGTTTCTCCATTCCTTCAACCTCAAATCCGTCGTTATAATTAGCTCTAAACCCAGATAAACCAACTATTGAACTGATTGAACAAATAGAAAAACATAATCCTGCTGCAAGCCATAATGATGCACCACCGTTGATTAATAAAAGCAGTCGTGCAAGGAAAAATCCGCTAGCACTTAACGACCAACTTATAAAATATTTCTGCACTAGTTCCGTTGTTTGAATGACTTGCTTTCTGTGTTTTTTACGTTCTTCTAAATGCTGTATTAAGTCTTTGGGTAATTGAGTATCTGGTGTAGTTTCTGAATGTTCTTGTTCTTCTAATTCGTTAAATTGCTCAATCATATGTTAATGAATGTTGGGACAAGTTAGAAGTTGGATAAGTTAAAAAGTAAGAAAGATAAATAAATGGTAGTATTGTTATTAACTTATCTACCCTTCTTCCTTCTGATTAAAATCCAAGGATTGTATCTTTGATTTTTTG
>JBHJOU010000093.1:0-6764 GCA_050329355.1 Rivularia sp. (in: cyanobacteria) | reverse complement strand
GAACTGATTGATACTCGTGAGTTAGTGCAAAAAGTCCAAGATATGATTACCAATCATGGGGAAGGTAATTATACATTTAGTAATCTTCCCCGTAAATTTAATATTGCCATCGAAGGGGGACGGGATAATTCAGTTCATGCGGAAATCAATGATATAGCTTTTGTTCCGGCTTATAAAGATGGACAGTTAGGATTTAATGTTTTAGTCGGTGGTTTCTTCTCTGCTAAACGTTGTGAAGCTGCTGTACCTTTAAATGTTTGGGTTGCTCCTAACGATGATGTTGTGGATTTATGTCGGGCAATTTTAGCTGTTTTTCGGGATAATGGTTCTCGTGCTAATCGTCAAAAATCCCGTTTAATGTGGTTGATTGATGAATTGGGAATAGATCAGTTTCGTTCCATGGTTGAACAAGAATTTGGACGTAATTTAGCAACCGCAGCCGCAAAAGACGAAATCGACTGGGAGAAACGAGATTGTATCGGGATTTATCAGCAAAAGCAACCAGGTTTAAACTACGTTGGTTTACACGTTCCTGTAGGAAGACTTTACGCTCAGGATATGTTTGATTTAGCCCAGTTAGCTTCCGTTTACGGTAACGGTGAAGTTCGTTTGACTGTGGAACAAAATGTGATTATTCCCAATATTGCCGATGAGAATTTGCAAGTTTTCTTAACTGAACCTTTGTTAGAAAAGTTTAGTATTAAACCTCGACCATTAGAAAGAGCATTGGTATCTTGTACAGGTTCTGAATTTTGTAACTTTGCCTTAGTAGAAACCAAAAATCGAGCAACGGCGATCGCCCAACAACTTGATGCAGAATTAGAATTACCCAAATCTGTAAGAATCCATTGGACAGGCTGTCCTAATTCCTGTGGACAACCACAGGTAGCCGATATCGGATTAATGGGAACCAAAGTCCGTAAAGATGGCAAGACTGTTGAAGGTGTGGACTTATATATGGGAGGCAAAGTCGGTAAAGATGCCCAATTAGGTACTTGCGTACAAAAAGGTATTCCTTGTGACGAGGTTAATACTGTTTTAAGACGTATATTAATAGAAAATTTTGGTGCAAAGCCAAGTCAACAGTTACAAGGTTAAAGGTTAAAGGTCAAAGATTTGAATGTTTAAGGTTCAAATTACCAATTACCAACTACCAACTACCAATTACCAATTATCAATTATTTAAGAGGTTAATCGATGCTCTCAGAATTGTTATCTTTTCACGGCAGGTACAAAATCCTGCACATGACTTGGTTGGCGTTCTTTCTCTCATTCTTTGTTTGGTTTAACCTCGCTCCCTTTGCAACACAGGTCCAAACAGACCTGGGTTTAGAAATTGGTCAAATTAGAACTCTGGCGATTTGTAACGTTGCTTTGACAGTTCCGGCTCGAATCATTATCGGGATGCTATTAGATAAATTCGGTCCGAGGATTACTTACTCCTTATTGTTGATTTATGCAGCAATACCTTGTATTACCTTTGCTAGCGCTCAAAACTTTACCCAATTAGTAATTAGCCGTTTAGCATTGAGTATTGTTGGTGCGGGGTTTGTAATTGGCATCCGCATGGTGGCAGAATGGTTCCCTCCCAAAGAGATTGGTTTAGCAGAAGGAATCTATGGAGGTTGGGGAAATTTTGGTTCGGCAGCCGCAGCTTTTACTTTACCGACCATTGGAGCATGGTTCGCTTTTGGAGCCGGTGATGCTCTGAATTGGCGGTTGTGTATTGCTGGAAGTGGTATTGTTGCAGCTTTATATGGAATTCTCTATTTTTTCAACGTACAAGACCATCCTCCTGGAAAAGTCTATCAAAAGCCTAAAAATGTTAGAGGTTTAGAAGTTACCAGCGTCAAGGATTTTTGGTTCTTGATGTTGATGAATTTACCTCTGACAGGTATTTTAATGCTTCTAGCTTGGCGTTTGAGAAAAGCTAATTTGTACGGTGACGGAACTTACTTATTAGTTTTAGCGCTGTTAGCAGGTTTATATTTATTTCAGGCTTATAACTGTTGGGTTGTAAATAAAGACTTGCTTGCGGGTAAGAAAAAATATCCTGCAAAAGACCGTTACAGTTTTTCTCAAGTCGCGATTCTGGAACTAACTTATGTCGTCAACTTTGGTTCGGAATTAGCAGTGGTTTCCATGCTTCCAGCCTTTTTTGAAGGAACTTTTACTTTAAATAAAGCAATGGCTGGGATGATTGCTTCTAGCTACGCTTTTATGAACTTGATGTCTCGTCCTGGTGGTGGTTTAATATCCGATAAACTAGGAAGCCGCAAGAATACAATGGCTGTTCTAACTGCTGGTATGGGTATAGGCTACATGATCATGGGAGGAGTTGCTAATAATTGGTGGTTACCTTTAGCAATTATTCTGACTATGGCTTGTTCCTTTTTTGTACAAGCTGGAGAAGGTTCAACATTTGCCATCGTTCCTTTGATTAAGCGTCGGGTTACTGGTCAAATTGCGGGTAATGTTGGAGCTTATGGAAATGTCGGTGCAGTCGCTTATCTGACTATCTTTAGTTTGTTACCGGAATGGTTGAGCGGTGGTGGCGAGCAAACAGCAGCAGTTATTGCTCAATCAAATACAATCTTTTTCCAGATGATGGGTTTGTCGTCTTTAATTGTTGCCTTTATGTGTTGGTTCTTTTTGAAGGAACCCCATGGTTCTTTTGCGGAACATCATGAAGGTGAGGAAGAGTATTCCGAATTGGTAGTTGAACCAAAGAGAGTTAGTTAACTGCATTTTTTGAGAAGTAGATTGAGGAATCGATTAATAAAGTGTTGTTTATCGGTTCCTTTTTCTGAAGGTTATTGAGTGTTGATCTAATTTTTTAACGCAGAGTATCGCGGAGGTTCACGCGGAGGTACGCAAATAAAAAGGGAATAAAGAGAGAAAGAGAGAAAGAGAGAAAGAGAGAGTTTAGATTACTACCTTTCTGATTTTAAATAAGCTATCTCTCAATATATTATTTTTTGCCTCCTCTGGGTTTCTGGAATTGTTGAAAATTACTAATTTTATCCCAAAAACAGATTAATTGATATCATTATTTTTTGAAATAAATGATTCTATCTAATTGGATAATTTTAGGAATATATTATGAATATAAACATAATTTCAACCATAATTTGACAAAACTATTTTCTCATAATTAATAATTAATAACTAATAATTAAGTCCGCACATACTTTCCCCAACTACATAACAGACCACTGGTTTACTAGTTTAAAAATCTTACCCATTACCAATTACCTACTTAATTAAATTATGTCCGAATCTTTTAAAACTCTTTGTCCTTATTGTGGTGTTGGTTGCGGTTTAGAAGTTTTTCCTCCCGCAGCATCTGGTCGTGCAACTCATCGAGATAATCAAGGTAATCCAATTTGGAAAGTAGTTGGTGATAAAAGCCATCCTTCATCACAAGGTATGGTTTGTGTTAAAGGAGCTACTGTTACAGAGTCTCTGGATAAAAATCGTTTGAAATATCCGATGATGCGAGATTCTTTATCAGAAAATTTTCGTGAAGTAAGTTGGGATGAAGCTTTTGATAAAATCGTCTCGCACATTCAACAAATTCGTCAAAGTCGCGGTGCAAATGGTATTTGTATGTATGGTTCAGGTCAGTTTCAAACAGAGGACTATTATATTGCTCAAAAATTAATTAAAGGCTGTTTGGGAACTAATAATTTTGATGCTAATTCCCGTTTGTGTATGTCTTCTGCGGTTGCCGGTTATATGCAAAGTTTTGGCGCTGATGGACCACCTTGTTGTTATGAGGATTTGGAATTAACTGATTGCGCTTTTTTAATTGGTACTAATACCGCTGAATGTCACCCGATTGTTTTTAATCGTTTGCGGAAACATCATAAAAAAAATCGTCATGTCAAAATGATAGTTGTAGACCCCCGTTGTACAAAAACAGCGGAAGTAGCAGATTTACATTTGGCAATTAACCCAGGGACAGATATTGATTTACTCAACGGTATTGCCCATTTATTAATGAGTTGGGGTGCTTTTGATAGTTTATTTATTGAAGAATGTACCCAAGGATTTCCCAATTATGCTGGAGTCATCCAACATTATCCACCAGAAGTAGTTTCTCAAAAATGCGGTATCGGTATTGATCAATTAGAACAAGCAGCACGTTACTGGGCTGATTCTAAAAAAGTTTTATCTTTGTGGTCGATGGGGATAAATCAATCTCAAGAAGGTACTGCAAAAGTGCGGACTTTGATTAATTTACATTTGATGACAGGAAATATTTGTAAACCTGGTGCCGGACCATTTTCACTTACCGGACAACCCAATGCCATGGGTGGTAGAGAAGCCGGAGGTTTAGCTCATATTCTCCCCGGATATCGTTCGGTGAAGAATGCCCAACACAGAGCCGAAGTAGAACAAGTTTGGGGATTGAATCCGGGTCAAATTTCTCGTTTTCCCGGTCGTGATGCTTGGAGTATGATTACAGGATTAGAAACTGGTGAAGTTGATTTATTATGGATTGCCGCCACTAATCCAGCAGTAAGTATGCCAGATTTGCACCGAACTAAAACTGCTTTACTCAAATCTCCCTTGACAATTTATCAAGACGCTTATTATCCTACCGAAACCTCTGCTTACGCTCATATTTTATTACCCGCAGCCCAATGGAGTGAAAAAACCGGCACCATGACCAACTCCGAACGAGTTGTTACCTTGTGTCCCAAGTTTCGCGAACCACCAGGGGTTGCTAAAGCTGATTGGGAAATTTTCGCCGAAGTTGGTCGTCGTCTGGGTTTTCACGAACAATTCGCCTTTACAGATGCAGCCGCAGTTCATCGCGAATTTGTGCAATTGACTCGCGATCGCCCTTGCGATATGGGGGACATTAGTCATGAAAATTTGGCACGTATCGGTCCAATGCAATGGTATGACCCAAAAAAAGCAGAAATAGAAATAGAAGAAAACGATTTTGGGTTCTTTTCTTCGTTGTTAAAAAGTTTCACAAAAAAAGAACCACTCAAAGGAAAGCGTTTATATACAGATTTACGCTTTCATACCCCCGATGGTAGAGCCAAATTTGCAGCTTATCATAGTCGCGGTTTAGCAGAACCACCCTGTGATGAATATCCTTTTGTTCTTACCGTTGGCAGATTATACGGTCATTGGCATACCCAAACCCGCACTGGAAGAATTGAGAAAATTGTCAAAATGCATCCTCATCCTTTCATCGAAATTCATCCCCGTGATGCAGCCAAGTTAGAAATTACAGATGGAGATTGGATCGAATTGCGATCGCGTCGAGGGAAAGCTCGATTTCCAGCCAAAATAACTAAAGCCATAACTCCTAAAACAGTATTCGTTCCCATGCATTGGGGTGCTTTGTGGGCTGACGATGCCGAAGCCAATAATCTTACTCATCCAGAAACTTGTCCAATTTCATTGCAACCCGAATTGAAAGCTTGTGCGGTGCAGCTTGTACCAGTTAATTCTGTAGCAGAACCATCACAGCATTCTGACTTGATGTCGCTGTCAACTTCAAATCAAAGATGATCAAAGGGTAGGGAGCAATGTAATTAACCAGCGTCCATGTTGAAACAACTCGTTTCTATTTCTAGTTTCTGATATTCACAATTAACTTCTACGGTCGAATAAGTTTCGATCCAAAGTACACCACCACAACTTAACGGCTTTTCAGGTCGATAAACTAGTTCACAAGGACCGTTAATTTTCACCGAATAGCCGTAAATATTGCTATTAAGATGTTTGACGCTAATTACAGGTTCTGGGTTTTCTCGATGCCGATTTTGTTTAATTATATGTCGATTAACATTAATTGTTGTTTTAGCTGGAATTCGTCTGACCCATTTAGGTTTTGGACCGCGACTACCTCGACTAATAATCGGTTTTCCTTCAAAGATGGGTATAACCCAAATTTTCCCAATTTTATAAGCCCCTTTGATTCTGCCTTGTGCAAGTAAATAGCGGACTCTAACAGGCGTTATGTTTAAAAGTTCTGCTGCTTGGGTAGTACCTACATACATAGCAAAAAAACTGTTGCGGATATAATATCACTATATTTTTGCATAATATAAGCACTCTAAAAATTTTCGATTTCACTGCTTTACAACCCAATGAGCGACTTTTTTAAATTCGAGGCTGATTTTGTTAATGACTTACGCTGCATCCCCATGCAAGTACGGTTCAAACTTGATAACACCGGAGTCAAACTGAAATTATCTCACTGGTATCAATTTACCGAACAAGAACGTCAAAACTTAGTTGAAATGCCATGTATGATTCGTGAAGAATGTCAAAATTATCGAGAATTTTTACAAAATTTGATTATTGACAAGACAGGAACCGCAGCAAGCGAAATTCCCGTAGAAGACAATCCCCCTTGGATGAATGAGAAACAAATTCCCCAAACAATACAAACAAAAGCGGTAGAATATGGCGTTAATATGACAGTCGAACAATGGGAAAAACTAACACCATTACAGCGTTTTGCATTAATAAAACTCAGTCGTCCCAGCCATGAAAATAAGAACTTTTATCCAGCACTTCAAGAATTTGGGTTAGTTTAATTAGCTAGACTGTAAAATTGAGATCAAATCAGTAAAAACTAAGATTGACAATGGTATCTACTGAGCTAGTGGAACAGTTACGCAGTCTCAATCGTGTAGATAAAATTGAGGTTATTAAACTTTTAGCTGCCGAGTTAGCAAACGAAGAAAATAATTTGATAAAATCTGGTGCATCATACCCTGTTTGGTCTCCCT
>JBHJOU010000236.1:0-8075 GCA_050329355.1 Rivularia sp. (in: cyanobacteria) | reverse complement strand
CTTTTTTGGAGGGGGTTTGGGGGACGCAACCGTCCCCCAATCGGGGGTTTGGGGGAGAATCCCCCAATTCTTGGTTCTCAATAAATTGATTGACGGACAACCTTAACTGAACCGTATTGGGACAAAATGAAGTTTGTGTTTCACGTTGAGATAGGGAATGGGGAATAGGCAATAGGGAATGGGGAATAGGGAATCTTGGGATGTAATTAATTCTGTCTTAGTAGTTAATACTTCCTTTAATTTGTTGATAAATTCGATCAACATATGATATTTTATCAAGATAGGCAAAATATGTCTTGTGGAGAGGTGGCAGAGCGGTTGAATGCGGCGCACTCGAAATGCGTTATACCCTCACAGGTATCGGGGGTTCGAATCCCCCCCTCTCCGTTTAATTAGCAATTTTAAAGAAACTGTAAATTAATTAATTTAGACTGCGGGGAATATACTTAATTTAGAAGTTAAACAGTATATTGAAAAGCAAAGCAAGGAAGTGAGTCAGGTTAAAACCGTCTCTTTTCGCTTTGATTCCTGCTCCCAAGAGTCGGGATTTATATTGTTTACCTGATAAAAAAAGAAAAGAAGATGAAAAAAGCATTTGCAGTCGCAGGATGTGTTTTATTTTCGTTTATGCTGTCGCCGAAAGCAATGGCTGGGAATTTCAGTCAATTTAGTCAATTTTATGTATTTGGCGATAGTCTATCAGATACAGGTAATGTATTTGCGGCTACAGAAGGTTTAACAAATCCCGAAACTGCAATTCCTCCTAACCCTCCTTACGCTTTAGGACGTTTTTCTAATGGAGATATATGGGTAGATTTTGTTGGAAAGGAGATCGGTTTAACTCCAACTACATTTATTCCACCACAAGTAAATATTCCCACAGAAGGGATTAACTTTGCCATTGGTGGTTCTTCAAGTGGTTTAAACAATGCTTTGGTTCCAGATGCACCTTTACCGGGAATTTTAGGACAAGTCGGTTTATTTACTCAAAATTTAATCGCAAATAATCAAAAAGCAGATCCAAATGCCCTTTATACTGTATGGGGAGGTGCGAATGATTATATATTTGGTAATGTTACAGACCCCAATCAAACAGTCGGCAATTTATCACAAGCCATAAACTCATTAACTCAGGCAGGTGCGAAAAATATCGCAGTTTTCAACTTACCAGATTTAGGTCAACTTCCATTTGCGATCGCCACAAATACTTCTGCTCAATTAACTCAACTCACCCTTAGTCATAATGCAGCATTAGAGCAGGCTTTGAATAGTTTGAGTGGAAATTCAGATATTAATATCATTCCTATTGATGTCAATTCTTTATTCAAAAGAGTAGTAGCCAATCCCGGAGAGTTTGGTTTTACACAAAATCCAGCTATTCCTTGCGTGGTGGGAGACTTGAATAATATTACTAGCGTATGTGATAACCCTGATGAATTTGTCTTCTTTGATGCGTTTCATCCGAGTTCACAAAGTCATCGCTTAGTAGCAGATGTAACGCTGAGTGCAATTAAACATGAAACAGTCCCCGAACCTTCTACATTGTTGACTACCTTAGTATTTGGTGCTATGGGTACTGTAGGAGTGTTAAGACAACGTAGAAAAATATCATAATTAACATAGAGTCCAAAAGAATCTGTCAAATCTTAACTTTTCCTGGTGTAAGAAGTCGGGTTTTTATGAGAATTTTCTGATGTTACAGATATTTAGATCGTAAAAACCCGACTTCTGTGATTATCAACTGCTGCCAATACTTCCCGCAGGGTACTCAATATATTGTCATTACAAATAAAATTAAAAAATTAAAATTTACTATTCGTGTCTAACCCAACCTACAAAGTAATTACTAATTACAAATTAATAATGTGGGATTACCAGCAACTATTTGAAATAATCGCAGAATTAGTTATGCATCATTCTCCAAGTGGTGCAGAAACAGAAATTAACCAATACTTAATGCAGCGATTTGCAAAGTTGGGTGTAGAAGTATGGCTTGATAGAGCCGATAATATTATTGCCAAAATTCCTGGAAAAACCAACAAATATCCGATTGCGATCACTGCTCATAAAGATGAAATTGGCGCAATTGTCAAGACGGTTGGTGAAGCGGGTAAAGTTGAAGTTCGTAAACTAGGAGGCGCTTACCCATGGGTTTATGGTGAAGGTGTAGTTGATTTACTCGGAGATAATCAAACTATTAGTGGTATTCTCAGCTTTGGTTCTCGTCACGTATCTCATGAATCACCACAGAAAATCTTTCAGCAAGATGTGGCAGTAAAATGGGAAGATGCTTGGATTGAAACAAAATGCAGCACCTTAGAGTTAGAAAATGCTGGTATTCGTCCGGGAACCAGAATGGTTATCAGCAAACATCGTAAACATCCCATTCGTTTAAAAGACCATATTGCCAGCTACACATTAGATAATAAAGCTTCAGTTGCTATTTTGCTTGCTTTAGCAGAAAAAGTAAAACAGCCAGCAGTAGATGTATATTTAGTTGCTTCCGCAAAAGAAGAAGTTGGAGCAGTTGGGGCGCTTTATTTTTCTCAAAATCAGCATTTAGATGCTTTGATAGCTCTAGAGATTTGTCCGCTTGCTACGGAATACCCTATAGAAGACAGTAAAAATCCGGTAATACTTTGTCAAGACAGCTACGGAATTTACGATGAAAATTTGAACGGACAACTTCGTAATTGCGCCAAACAACTAAATATGTCCCTACAATTAGCAACCTTGAGTCAATTTGGTAGTGATGCTTCAATTGCCATGAAATTCGGTCATGTTCCCCGTGGTGCTTGTTTAAGCTTTCCTACTCAGAATACTCACGGATACGAAATTGCACATTTAGGGGCGATCGCCAACTGTATCGATTTATTGAAAGAGTTTTGTGAAACTGAATTTGAATAAATAAGTACGTGTGCAAAATAAATTAAACATTTTGTTGGGGGGAAGGAAAAGAGAAGAGGGAAGAGTCAGGGCTAATATAACTCATGAGTAATTATGTAAATAATGCAAGCCTAACTACTTATTTGAATAAATAATTGAATCAGTAATCATCAATTAAGTAACAATGTATTAACCCTGGGAGGTTCAGAGCCGTAATTTCTTACAATAATTGCAGGGTATATAAAAAGAACCAAATAAATGTTAAAAACCGTTGCTGAAGTAATGACTTCCAATCCAATAACAGTAAAGGTAGAAACTCCTTTACGGGAAGCGATTAAAATTCTGGCAGAAAAACGTATTAGTGGCTTACCAGTTGTAGATGATGCGGGGCAATTAATCGGCATTATCTCAGAAACAGATTTGATGTGGCAGCAAGCCGGTGTTACTCCACCGGCATACATTATGATTCTTGATAGCGTAATTTATTTAAAAAATCCTGTTGATTACGAACGCGAGTTACACAAGGCTTTAGGACAAATTGTCGGAGAAGTGATGAGTAAAAAACCGATTACTATTTCACCCGACAAACCTTTAAGAGAAGCTGCGAAATTAATGCGCGATCGCAAAATTCATCAGTTGCCTGTTCTTGACGATTCCGGGCAATTAGTTGGTATTCTGGCACTAAATGACATTATTCGTGAAATGGCAGCATCTCAAGGTTAGGAACGTGGATAGTGGATAGTAGAAAAGTTAACAACTAACAACCAATAACCAATAATTATCAAATAAAATTTTATTTACAGAGAATAATCAAAATGAGTATTACTCCCGAAACCGTAAAACAAAAGCTCGCGAGTGAAGATTTAGGCGATCGTTTGCGTGGAGTGAATGAAATTCGTCAATTAGAACCAGCAGTTGGTTTTGAGCTAGTTCAAAGCGCTATTAAAGATAAAAATGCTCGCGTGCGGTACTCTGCTGTAAGTCAGTTCGATACTTTAGGAGGACAAGATTTAGAGAAATCCCTCAATCTATTGCGTGGGCTGCTCGAAGATCCAGAAGCAGACGTACAAGCAGCAGCAGCAGACTGTTTGGGAGGTTTAAAATTAGTCGCTGCTTTTGAGGATTTGCAACAACTTTATCAATCGACAAGTGAATGGATTGTCAAATTAAGCGTTATTGCAGCGTTGGGAGAATTAGGTGAACCACGGGGTTTTGAAATGCTCAAGCAAGCACTTTCAGAAGAGAATGATTTGGTAAAAACTGCTGCGATTAGTTCTATGGGAGAGTTGGGAAATACCGAAGCAGTATCAGTTTTAACACCTTATGCGACTAACTCAGATTGGCAAATCCGCTACAGAGTTGCTCAAGCTTTAAATCGCTTAGGTACCCCAGAAGCTAAAGCTATTTTAGAAAATTTGACGAATGATCAAGTTGAAGCAGTTGCAGAAGAAGCCAAGAAAAGTCGTGGATAGTTAGGAGTTGACAGTTGACAGTTAATGGCTGACAGTTGGCAGTGGATGGTGGATAGTAATTAGTGTAAGAATTGACAACCAACAACCAACCACTAACAACCAACAACTCAACCAACACTTTGCTTCGATTTCAGATATTGACGCAAGCTAAGTAAATTTACTGTTTGCGCTAAAGATATCGGTAACATGGATATCCCTTCTAGCCGAGATTGTACCCAGCCTTCTCCCCAATACCACTCATGAAATCCGTCAATTCCTTGACTCAGTAATAAGCGTAAGCTATTGGGAGTTGCGACATCTACTTGGTGATGAATTGATACGAGTCCAATACGAGTGGTAAACTCAAATCCAGTGGAGAGTTCTTCTGGCATTCCAGAAGGAAGGCTGCCGGTAGGTAACCATTTTCCTAATTGGGTTGGGTGTAAAAGGCTTTCACTAATTAGCTGTTGCGGCGCATCTATTTCGATTCGCAGTTGACTCTTTTGAAAACTACCGAGCATTTTTTACCAAATTATTTAAGTTAATAATTTATAGTATGGCGAAAATTTGGTTAATGTTTCCTGATTAAAAAAAAATTATGTCTTGATTGTTTTTCCCGTAATTCATTTAACAAGCATTTTTATAATCTTGAAATCTGTCAAAATAAACATCTTACAATAGATAAAGTTTGTATTTTAAGAAATGTAAGGTTAGTCAATGGCGGATCAGTTAATTCGCGCTACAGCAGCAGACGGTGGAATTCGTGTAGTAGGTGCTATTACTACAAAGTTAACCGCAGTTGCACGAGAGCGTCATAAACTTTCTTATGTAGCTACAGCCGCACTCGGTCGGACTATGACGGCAGGTTTATTGATGGCTTCTAGTATGAAGCGTGTTGACTCAAGGGTCAATATCCGAATTAAAGGGGATGGACCCTTGGGTGGTATATTGGTGGATGCAGGGTTAGATGGGACTGTACGCGGTTATGTAGGAAATCCGAGTGTTGAATTACCTCCGAATGCTCAAGGCAAATTAGACGTTGGGGGTGCGGTTGGCAAGGGATTTTTGTATGTAGTGCGCGATGTCGGTTACGGCTACCCCTATTCAAGTACGGTAGAACTAGTTTCTGGTGAAGTGGGAGAAGATGTAGCTCATTATTTAGTAACTTCGGAGCAAACACCTTCAGCTGTAGTCTTAGGCGTATTTGTGGGAGCGCAAGGAGTCACAGCAGCGGGAGGGTTACTATTGCAAATTTTGCCTAAAGCTGCAAGAGATGAAGCCTTGGTAGAAACCTTAGAATCCCGTGTATCAGCTCTTCAGGGATTTACGCCTCTGTTACAATCTGGAAAAAATCTCACAGAAATTTTTGAAGATATTTTAGGAGACATGGGGCTGCATATTTTTCCAGAAACCCAAATGTTACGGTTTCATTGTAGTTGCTCTTTTGACAGAATGTTAGGAGCGTTAAAAATTTTGGGAGAAGCAGAACTAGAGGATATGATTGCTAAAGATGATGGTGCAGAAGCTACTTGTGATTTTTGTGGCGAGGTTTACCTTGCCAATAGCGATCAATTAGCCCAGCTAATCGCTGATTTACAAGCAGACTCCTCTGTATCGCAATAAAGGTATAAAAAAGTCTTAATAAAAAGTAGGAAGTAATGGTATCTATGAAGATATTGTGCTATGAAGATAGCTTTTTTTATAATAAATTACAATTTTTTTTATAAATTAAAAGTTATTATAGCAACTACTTCGCTTCCTCTAATCAACAAACCCTTGTTAATATAATGTGGTGTGAGAGATGGCAGAACGGGATATTCCAGAAGACTGGTCATCAGCGAGGAGAACGCAGTCAGATGAAGTGACTCGATTATTCAACACGGAACAATCGGCTAGTCGTGAGTCTGGTGTCCCGAATACTGGTTCTAGCGCTAATTCAGTGTCAAGTAAAAACAAAAACAATTCAAAAAAATTGGCTTTTAAAAGTCATTCAAAAGAAAGTATTCCGGCAAATAGTGATTCGAGAAAGTTACCGAAATGGATTACAAGTTGGGTTTTGTGGGCGTTTTTATTAGCTTTCATTCCTGGTACAATCGGATTTATGGCAATGGCAATTCTGCTCAAATTGCCCTCAGCACCCAACTGTCCTTCAATTTTCTGGCCTTTGGCTAGTGCTTCAGTACGAATGCACTGTGCGGAACTGGCTGCTTCTAAAGAAACGGTCAAAGATTTGCTACAAGCAATTGATTTGGTCAAGAATTTGCCAGAAAATCATCCATTACGTGCCGAAATTGATCGTTCTATGGAAGAATGGTCTCGCAGAGTACTAGACTTAGCCTCGGAAAGTTTCCAAGAAGGTAAATTAGAGGAAGCGATTGACATTGCGCGTCAGTTACCTAAAGATGTTGCTGTTTCTAAATTAGTAGATGACCAAATTAACAGTTGGAGGTTAACTTGGTCAAAAGCTGAGGATATTTACAAAGAAGCAGAAGAAGAAATGCGCGAACAGCGTTGGAATCAGGCTTTCATGGTGTCGGCGAAATTGCTGCGTTTGGATAATAGATTTTGGGCTAGTACCAAGTACGAAGAATTAAATGGCTTAATTGTTTCAGCCAAAGAAGATGGGGAAAAATTAGCCCAAGCGGAAAATTTAGCTAAGAGTAGCGATGTAGATCAAATACTTAAAGCCATCAAAATAGCGCAATCGATTGCAAAAAGCAGCTACATTTATCAAAAAGCTCAAGAAGCAATTCCAGAATTTGGACTTAATATACTGGAATTAGCAGAGAGGAAATTAGAGCAAAGAAATGCAGACGAAGCTATTTACATTGCTCAAAAAATTCCGCCGATTTCTGGAATAGAAGCAGAAACAACAGATTTTATATCTTTGGCTGAAGCGCAACGCAATGCTTGGACTGGGACAATTTCTGGTTTAGAAGCTGCAATTGTTTCTGCACAGCAAATTGATTCTAATCGACCAATTTATCAAAAAGCCCAGAAACTGATTGCTAGTTGGCAATTGGAAATAGAAGATGTTTCTCGTTTGGAAAAGGCGCGAACCTTGGCTTCTCAAGGAAGTATCGGAGATTTATCCGCTGCAATTGCAGAAGCAAGATTGATTCCTCAAAACAACCCTCGCGCTCAAGAAGCGAGAAAAGAAATTAACGATTGGTCAACTCAAGTACAGACTATTGAAGATCGACCGTTTTTAGAACGTGCTGAAGAACTGGCATTGTTTGGAGATACTTCCTCCTTAAGAGCAGCGATCACCGAAGCAAATAGAATTGGTCGCGGACGTGCTTTGTATCGAGAAGCACAGAAAAAAATAGCGAGTTGGACTAGTAAAGTTCAGCAAACAGAAGACCAGCCGTACTTAGACCAAGCGCGATCGCTTGCTAATAGTGGTGATTTGAATGCAGCAATTAACACGGCTAGACAAATTAGATCGGGAAGAGTACTATCACGACAAGCTCAAAGAGATATAAATGAATGGCAAGCTGAAGTAACTGCTAGAGACAGTTGGACAAGAGCGCGAGAAGTCGCGTTGCGTGGAACTCCCAACGCTTTATCGCAAGCAATCGGGCTAGCGCGGCGTGTACCTAGAGGTACGGCATTACGTTCTGATGCTAGAATTGCCATGGATCAGTGGAGTCAGCAATTATTAGATATAGCTCGCACGCAAGGTCAATCGGATATTATTCGTGGTATTGAAACAGCTAAATTGGTTCCCCAAGGTAC
>JBHJOU010000665.1:0-6937 GCA_050329355.1 Rivularia sp. (in: cyanobacteria) | reverse complement strand
TCGGCAGATATTATTACAGCGTTTAGGAAAAACTCGTATCAAAGCTGCGGCATTGGAAGAATTAATTCAAGATGGTATTGGTGAAGCAATTAAGCAAGAAAATATTAAAGCTATTGGTCAGCCCGAGTTACGCTCTTCCTTTGAAGAATTAATCAGTAATTATGAGCCAGGACAACCCCTAACTTTTTCCGCTGCCGTTGATGTGCCACCCCAAATTAATTTGGCTGAGTATTCTGGTTTACAGTTCAAAGCTGAAGAAGTTAAGTATAACCCCGAACAGGTAGATCAAGTTCTAGACAAGGAACGTCAGCAAATGGCGACTTTGATTCCTGTGGAAGGTCGTCCGGCACAGTTGGGAGATACTTCAATTATCGATTTTAAAGGCTTTTTGGCTGCGACAGAAGGTGAAGAAAAGCCATCCGAAGAACTCGAAGCAATTCCCGGTGCGGAAGCTACTGACTTTCAAGTTGACTTAGAGGAAGATAAATTTATCCCTGGCTTCATCACAGGAATAGTAGGGATGAATCCTGGAGAAACTAAAGAAATTTTAGCTCAGTTTCCCGACCCTTATGCTAACGAAGAATTAGCAGGAAAAGCCGCCTTGTTTACGGTAACACTCAAAGAGCTTAAGGAAAAAGAACTACCTGAAATCAACGATGATTTTGCTCAGGAAATCAGCGAATTTGAGACTTTAGAAGAGTTACGCAATTCCTTAGAAGAGCGTTTTAAAAAAGAAGTAGAAGATAATGCTAAGGCAAAAAAACAAGAAGCTTTGTTGAATGAATTAGTTAAACACGTAACATTTGACTTACCCGAAACAATGATTCAGCAGGAAGTCGATGCGATGATTACCCAAACAGCAATGCGTCTTTCCCAGCAAGGTTTGGATATTAAGAAATTGTTTAACCAAGATACTATTCCCCAACTGCGCGAACGTTCCCGTCCCGAAGCAATCGATCGGATCAAAAGAACTCTTGCTTTACGCGAAATTGGCGATCGCGAATCGATTAAAGCCAGTGAAGAGGAAATAGAAGCCAGAAAACAAGAAGTCATGGAACAATATGCTGAGCAGGATGTTGATCCAGATAGAGTGCAATCCGTGGTTGAAAACGAATTATTAACTGAGAAAATCATCGACTGGCTTCTAGAACGCTCTTCGATTGAACTTGTACCCGAAGGTTCTTTGAATCCTCAAGAAACCATCGCAGAAGAGGAAACCATAGAGCCACAACAACAAGAAAACCAAAATGATTCTTCAACCGAGGAACAAACTACCCCGGCTACGGTACAAGAATAATCAATCAAAGTTTATGGTACTCAGCAATCGGTAATGGGATTTTATGAGTGTGAAATCAATAGCTGATAGCTGAGCGCTGTCTCAATAAAAAGTCGGAATTAATTTTAAGAAACTTTAAACCCGACATAAAATTTGTCTTGTAATCTTGTGACAAATTGATCATATCCACACGCTCTTGATTTATATAAGGCATAATGGTTAATACATACTGTCTTATAGAAATTCGGTTCTGATTATCAACGAGCAGCAATTGCTCTCTTATACTTACTGTTGTCACAATTTTCATTAATTTCTTTATGGTTGTATCGCAGTCGGAAAATTATCCCATTAGTAGTTTGAATCAATTTTCTATTTATTCCCAAAGGGCGGATGTTACTTCAATGCTGCCGACAGTCGTAGAACAATCAGGCATGGGAGAGCGGGCTTTTGACATCTACTCGCGCTTACTCAGAGAACGGATTGTTTTTTTAGGAACTCCGGTCGATGATGCAGTTGCAAACTCGATTGTTGCCCAACTACTGTTTCTAGATGCCGATGATTCAGAAAAAGATATTCAAATCTATATCAATTCTCCTGGCGGCTCAGTTACGGCAGGCATGGCAATTTATGATACAATTCAACAAATACGTCCAGATGTAGTAACTATATGTTTTGGACTAGCTGCTAGCATGGGTGCTTTTTTACTAGCAGCAGGAACCCCCGGTAAGCGGATGTCTCTTCCGGACTCGCGAATCATGATTCATCAACCGTTGGGTGGCGCTCAGGGGCAAGCTGTGGACATCGAAATCCAAGCTAAAGAAATTCTTTATCATAAGTCTAAGCTAAACGAACTGTTAGCATCTCATACTGGTCAACCATTAGAGAAAATCAACGCTGATACCGAACGAGATTTTTTCATGTCGGCGCAGGAAGCTAAAAACTACGGGTTAATCGACCAGGTTATCTCTAGACAAAATCTTCCCACAGCAGGGGAAAACGTCACTAGTGTGAAATAAGAGGCTGGTATGACAGGTAAGTACGACTCCCATTTAAAATGTTCATTTTGTGGCAAATCTCAAGAGCAGGTACGTAAGCTAATCGCCGGACCGGGAGTCTACATTTGCGATGAGTGCGTTGACCTGTGTAACGAAATATTAGATGAGGAATTGCTCGATACCAATAGTGCAGCAGCGGCTTCGCAGCCAGCACCACGGTCAGAACCACCTCAAAAACGCCGTACCCGGACAGCCAGTCTCTCGTTGAACCAAATACCCAAACCACGAGAGATTAAGAATTATTTAGACGAACACGTTATTGGTCAAGAAGAAGCCAAGAAAGTACTTTCAGTTGCAGTATACAATCACTATAAAAGATTGTCGCTGGTTGGTGGGTCTAAAGAGGGCGGCAAAGATGACCATGAGGAAGCAGTAGAACTGCAAAAATCAAATATTTTGTTAATCGGTCCTACAGGTTGCGGAAAGACTTTGCTAGCACAAACCCTAGCAAAAATTCTTGATGTACCTTTCGCTGTCGCCGACGCGACTACTCTAACCGAAGCCGGTTATGTGGGAGAAGATGTCGAAAATATTTTGTTGCGCCTCTTACAGGTTGCCGATTTAGATGTCGAAGAAGCCCAACGAGGAATTATTTACATCGATGAAATTGACAAAATAGCTCGCAAGAGTGAGAACCCCTCAATCACAAGGGATGTTTCTGGTGAAGGTGTACAGCAAGCTTTGCTGAAAATGCTCGAAGGAACCGTTGCCAATGTACCACCCCAGGGAGGACGCAAGCACCCTTATCAGGACTGCATCCAAATTGATACCAGCAATATTTTATTCGTTTGTGGTGGTGCTTTCGTAGGTTTGGAAAAAGTAGTAGAGCAGAGAACTGGTAAAAAGTCAATCGGCTTTTTGCAGCCAGGAGAAGGGCTATCAAAAGAAAAGCGAGCGGCACATACAGTGCGCCAACTGGAACCGGGAGACCTAGTTAAGTTCGGGATGATACCGGAATTTATTGGGCGGGTACCAATGGTAGCGGTAGTAGATCCACTTGATGAAGAAGCGCTGATGGCAATATTAACCAAACCGCGCAGCGCTCTGGTTAAGCAGTATCAAAAACTGTTGAATATGGATAATGTCCAGTTAGAGTTTAATACGGATGCTCTGAAAGCCATTGCTCAAGAAGCTTATCGTCGTAAGACTGGTGCTAGAGCTTTGCGAGGCATTGTAGAAGAGCTGATGCTGGATATAATGTACGAATTACCTTCGAGAAAGGATGTAGGAGTTTGTACAGTAACGCGGGAAATGGTAGAAAAACGTTCCACTGCGGAACTGTTAGTTCATCCCTCTTCCCTACCGAAGCCTGAATCAGCTTAAATAGAGTTAGAAGTTAGAAATTAGGAGTTAGGAATTAATTCTTAACCGGGGAACGCCTGTCGCCTTACTTCCCGCCGTTTCACGGCTCTTGTACCGGCGACTTCTAATTTTTTATTTTTGACATTTAGCTTTTGATCGATGGCTTATATTAAAGTTCGTGGCGTAGAACATTATTACGAGTGGATTAAACAAACATCTGATGGTTTAGAGAAACCAGTAATGGTGTTTATTCACGGTTGGGCTGGTAGCGCTCGGTATTGGCAGAGTACTGCTGAAGTTTTATCCGAGCAATTCGATTGTTTGCTTTACGATATGCGGGGATTTGGACGTTCCCATGGGAAGGCGATTCTTGTCGATTCGCAGCCCCTTCAAGCAGAAGCAGGAGAAGTAATACAATTAACCTACGAGTTAGAAGAATACGTCGAGGATTTAGCAGTATTGCTGTTGGAATTGCAGTTGCAGCGCGTGTATATTAATGCTCATTCTATGGGAGCATCGATTGCGACTTTATTTCTTAACCGCTATCAACAACGTGTAGAAAAAGCAATTTTGACTTGTAGTGGTATTTTCGAGTATGACAAACAAGCTTTTGAGGCTTTCCACAAATTTGGTGGTTACGTTGTCAAATTTCGTCCTCCATGGTTAGGTAAAATTCCCTTGGTTGACAGAATGTTTATGGCACGATTTCTGTATCGTTCGATCAAAGCAACCGAACGTCAGGCTTTTTTGCAAGACTTTCTGATAGCCGATTACGATGCAGCTTTAAATACAATTTATACTTCTGTTAGTAAAGCTCAGTCTGAGTTGATGCCACAAGAATTTGCCAAGCTTCAAGTACCAACTTTATTAATATCTGGGGAATACGATCAGATTATTCCTGCCGAAATGGGCAAAAAAGCAGCACTATTGAGCGACCAAGTTGAGTACGTGATGATTCCCAATACGGCTCATTTCCCGATGTTAGAAGACCCAAGTATTTACTTAGATGTAATAACCAATTTTTTACAATTATCCACGGCGCTTTCTGCGTAAATAGGACTTAGTTGACAGTTGCCTCTTGCCTTTACTAATCCAAACCTAATTCTCTCTTGAGCAAATTAATCGATTTACCACCGATATAATTTTCACAGTAAACCAGTTTGGGTGGACGGATGATGTCTTCCATGGCTATTTGCATAGCATTTTGTACCCCCGAATAACTCGTTTCGTCAGTACAAAAAACTATTTGCGCCCGTTTAACTATTGCTCCTAACTTATAACTATCTTTTGGCTGGGAAGTCATCACTAATATTTCGTCTCCCCGCAAACCGTGGAGAATCACTTCTGTGGCTCGGAGAATTCCGGAACTAAGGCTGACAATACCAATACAACTGTCTTTTGATAGATTTTTAACAATATTGAATTCCTTGGCATAATCGTGGATATCAAGGGGGATTACACGTACTGCTCTAGGTGCTGCAATTGCTTCTAATTCGCCGATAAAATATCGACTTGTAACAACCGTTGCTGAGCTTGTTTTATCCAACACGGCAGATAGCTCTTCGGTAGCAACTAACTGTACTGGTATTTGTAGCGCTTGTTCTAATTCTTGAACAATTAATTCACCAGCACCGATATCCTGATTCGGTACCGCTACTAGCACCCGCGCACTACAACGCAACCGCCAATCAATTTCAGCCAGAAATATCTCGCGGGCTTGATTGAGGGAACAACCTTGAGAAAGTAGTTCATCAAGAGCCTTCTGCACAATTTTGTATGCTTGAGGATGTTGTTTGAAAATCGGCGATTGTAACTTACTACCGCCCTCATGCCCTTGAGCGCGCACGTAAATTCCTGAACCAGCCAGACTTTCGACAAGTCCATCTTCCTCCAATTGACGGTAAACTTTACTAATAGTATTGCGATGCAACCCGGTTTGCATTGCTAAGGCTCTAGTTGAAGGCAATTTATAACCTGGTGGATATTGCCTTGAGGCGATCGCAAATCGAATTTGATTGAACAGTTGAGTCGATGCGGGAATTTCACTATCTGGCTGAATGCGGAATTGAATCATCACCTTCGGTTTTCTGGGTGCTATTAGCTTCAAAGGGAACTTTAAAAAGCGGTGCTAATCGCTATTGAGTTAAACAATTTATTTATACATCGAATTTGAACAGGATAAATTTCTCATGGGGGAAGGTTATTACTAGTTAATCATTGTTAATAATTTCATCAGAGTCAAGCTCTTATTCCTGGCATAACTATATCTAATAATTACACCATACTGGTAAAAACTATTATGACTCTTCGTGTAATCGATACTACAACTGTAAACATAGCAGCAGATTCAGTCCAAATAGATGCTTATTTGGCAAAGCCTCTAGAGGAGGGTAGTTATCCGGGAATTATCGTATTACAGGAAATATTTGGAGTGAATGCCCATATTCAGGAAGTTACCCAACGTATTGCCAAGGAAGGATATGTGGCAATTGCACCTGCGTTATTTCAACGTCAAGCACCCGGCTTTGCCACCGGCTATACCCCCGAAGATATAGAAGTCGGTAGAAATTACGCTTGGGGACAAACTAAAGCGGATGAATTGTTAAGCGATATTCAATCGACCATTGATTATCTCAAAACCCTGGAAGAAGTAAAAAAAGATACTTTCGGTTGCATTGGTTTTTGTTTTGGTGGTCATGTGGCATATCTCGCCGCCAGTTTACTTGATATAAAAGCTACCGCTTCATTTTATGGCGCACGTGTAACCACTAGTACTCCCGGTGGCGGCGCACCTACTATAAATGTTACTCCAAAAATCAAAGGTACGCTTTACGCCTTTTTTGGCATGGATGACTCTAGTATCTCTGTAGAACAAGTAAATCAAATTGAAGCAGAGTTAGAACAATATCAAGTACCAGGACGTGTTTTTCGTTACAATAATGCCAATCACGGTTTTTTTTGTGATCGTCGTGCTAGCTATAATCCTCAAGCTGCTGCTGATGCTTGGGAGCAGGTTAAACAACTATTTGGGCAACTTTAGCGATAGGAACGGGATTTGTAGGATATGGTGTAAGAGTTGCCATTAGTTACCAATCGAATAATCAACTGTTTCTAAATCGCTAAAATTTTTCATCTAGAAAAAGATTGATTATGATTATTAATTAATGACTAATGAATAATACACTGTCCTTATCAAAGGACAATCTACATCTTAATTCATCTTGAATGTGTTATGGAGAACGAAGCAAACATCTCTCAAAAAGCCGATACGTCTTTTACAATGGACGATTTTGCTAAGGCTTTA
>JBHJOU010000102.1:0-4430 GCA_050329355.1 Rivularia sp. (in: cyanobacteria) | reverse complement strand
ATTCTACCTTGAATTGTCCGCGACATATCTAACAATTCTTCGATTAAATGATGAAGCTCTCTACTATTGCGCTCGATCGATTCTAGAGCTTTGGATGTAGTGGATTCATCAAGCTTACGAACTCGTAAATATTGTGACCATCCCAAAATACTATTTAATGGCGATCGCAATTCGTGAGATAAAATACCCAAGAATTCATCTTTGATGCGATTGGCTTGCTGTAGGGAATTCATTAAATTAGCCCGTTGAATATTCATGGCTATTTGGTTACAGATAGCCTGCATGACACCTATCTCATAACTACTGAAGTCCGCAATAGTCCGACTACCAAAGCTAATTGTACCGAAAAGCTGCCCTTGAGCTATCAACGGACAGCTATAGTAAGCATTCATCCCTAAGTTCCGAATAGATTCTGTATTCGGCTCCTTGGATTCCCCGACATTTTCTATTTTAATGGGAGTACGCTTCATCGCTACAGTACCGCAGATTCCTTGACCAAATTCTTGCCATTCTAAATCTTTGGCTTGAGAACAACTAATCCCGCAATAGGAAGTTAACTGGATTTTTTGAGAATTTTTATCGACCACATAATATAAATAACAATCTATATTAGTTTTCTGAGTAATTTCACTATACAAAAGTTCGATTAATTTCTCTGGCTGTTCCGAGGATATTAAATCGCTAGTTGTCTCAAATAACAAATCAAGTCTATCCTGACCTAAACTCAAAGATGTTTCTAACTGTTTAAGTTTAGTAGTATCTTGCAATAAAGCCACACAAGTACCCGGATAACCATACATTGGAGGCAAAGTATCTGCAAATACCCGTATCGGATGAATTTTATCTCCTTGATACCAATTAACCTCCACTCCTTCAAGCCTTTCCCCCAAAGCAACCCGTATTAGGGGTATAAGTTCATTAGGAAGAATTTGTCCGGACTCGTTGGTAAAACGGTATAATTTCTCATATTCTTCTTGAGATTGTGCTAAAGGAAAATTACCATTAGCCATCTCATTCGCTGCTTTATTTGCAAAAGTTACCCTTGCTGTTCTTGGTTCAATTAATAACAGCGGTGCTGGCATCATATTAAGTAAATGTTCCAACCAATGCTGTCTAATGCTAAAGTTTTTTTCTAATTCTAGATTTTTACATTCGCTGAGATTAATAATATATTTATCTGGTTGATTTTTTTCTGTTGGGGAAGTACAACCGACTTTCACTTTAACTATCTTACCCGAAGCGCAAATCAATTCTTTTTCGTAAGAAGTGCAACTACCAAAAGCCTTAGCTTGAGAAAAGTGTTGTTTATCTATATCTAAATATTCTGATGGCGTAATATTAAACCAATTCAAACTACCATTTTGTAAACAGGAATAACTATAGCCTGTTATCCGTAAAAATTCATCGTTTGCGACAGAAATATTACCGTCACCATTTACTTCTACAATGCCAATAAAATTTGTGTCTAAAAAACTTCTCAATTTTGCTTCATTTTCTTTGAGGGCATTTATTGCCTTATCACGCTGATTGCAGGTACTTTCGATTATTTTCGTACCCTTCCAAATCAATATTGCAAAAATCCCAATTGCCACTAAACTTTCATAAGCAATCATCAAAACAGAATCAGAAAATATCAATTTTTCATCGCGAATAAGCAACCACCCTGTTAATAAGAAGATTGCAATAACGATCAGCGATACTAATAAGCGTGCAAATTTTATTAATTGTGAATGCACTATATTTTTACCCGAATTGTTTTGGTGTAAGTGGTTAACGTAATACATGGATTATTTCATCACCGCATCTACCCAAGGCGGTAAATTTTAGTAATTCTAACGAATAGTATATGCACTTTTAATCGTATGATATGTTACTGATGGGTAGACCTCGCATCTACCTTTGTACATATTTTCTTTTTTCCAGTAGAAAGTAGGAAATTTATGTCAATCTAGATTAGAATTTTACGATAATTTGCGATATATTTGACTGTAAAATAGCTTTGTTTATGCTAATCGCTGCATATATTTTATTTTTATTTAATTTCATAATTTCACTAGTTAACTTTTAATTTACTTTGCGCTCCAATTGCAAAAATATCAGATTACCGCTTTTAAATATCACGATAAACATCCTATTGTCTTTAGTAATTTTACTTAATTCTATTCCTCAGTCTTATACTTACGCTTTGTTTAAGTTACAAGTAATACAAAAAAAGCACAGTCTAAATATTTACCGATAAGATAAAAATCAAAAGTAATCGATTGTTTTTGAGATTAGAAACGATAAGGGCTAGTTTGAGAAAACGCTCTGGGTAAAGTCCTCAAATCAAAGACTACAGGAACCTCAGTAGATTAATATCCGTCATCAGCGATTCAGTATGATGGTATATAAACCCCCGGATTGATCACAATTATAGTTATTTGAGTAGCTGTTACTTTCAACTCGTATAATTTTTTAAATATTTGGCAAGACATATTGAATTACAGCCTTTTGGGAACAGTTTTCCAGTAATTTTGCGTCATTGGGGAAAGATTAACTCAAAATGCTGCGGCTAGATGAATCCGAGATAATTCGTAATTTTCATGTTTTTAGTCAAAAATATTACAAAAATAATAATTATTAAGAACAAATTGAGATTGCGACATTTCAACATCCCTCTTTAAATAAAATGCAATGGTATTTTTTGATATCCGACTTTTTTCCCTTTCCATTAGGGCAATAGGTGGGTTAACAATGTGGTGATGTGTCTCAAAGGATTCAAAAGTTATGCCTAGAAGTGCTAGCGAATACGCAGTATATATATTAATGGAAAGTGGACACCGGGAAGAAGTACGTTTTCCGACCATTCAAGAGTTTCAAAAGTGGTATAGCGGCGAACTAATGCCTAAAGCTGCTTCTGATGACTTTATTAACGTACCAATCAAGAATATAAGCGGCGAGTATATGGTACTTCGTCCATCTCGGGTTGTTGCAATTCGAGTTGAACCAATATTTAGTTCTAGTGTTGAAAGATTTACATAAATCATGAGAAAAACCCTTGCTTTGTTTTCCTTGAGCCTGGGAATTGCCTTGGTTAGCCCGGTGCGTTCAGTTGTCGCTCAGGTGCGTATAATGACAATGCCGCCCTTACCAACTACTCCCTTGAGAGTAGCGCAGCCGGTCATTATCCCAACTATTCCTCCAACAGTACCGCAACCGCAACCACAACCACAACCGAGCGTTACTCCGGCAACCCCAGTCCTAAAACCAATTGGTTTGTCCAATAACTGTACACCCACGAACGCTTGTTTGGGTTGGGATGAACAACTGTTTTGGGGTGGGAAAGAAAAAGGTAAGGCTGGCGATCGCCAAGCGTTAATTGAGTCAATTGACCATAGTTTGCGTTATTTGCAAAATCCTAGCGCTGCCAGAATTTACCAAAATTATCCCGACAAGGCAATTACATTAGACGGCGTGCGTCGTAGTTTGTTACGTTTTCGTCAATTGGTACTCACATCCAAATCCCCAGCAGAATTACAAGCTGCGGTTCGACGCGAGTTTACGTTTTACCAGTCAGTTGGTAACGACGGCAAGGGTACTGTTAAATTTACTGCATATTATGAGCCGATTTACGAAGCAAGTCGCGTTCCTACCTCAGAGTTTAAATACCCCATTTATGGATTACCATCCAATTTTGACCAATGGGAAAAACCACACCCCAAAAGAATCGAACTCGAAGGCAAAGATGGTTTACTAGGTAAAGATAGCCCTTTAAGTGGTTTAGAACTCTTTTGGTTTCGTGATCGGTTTGATGCATACTTAGTTCATATCCAAGGTTCCGCCAAACTTGAGTTAACCGATGGTACCGTTACAGGTGTTGGTTATGCTAATGGTACCGATTATCCTTGGACAAGTATCGGTAGAGAATTGCTCAATGACGGAAAAATTACCCAGAAACAGGCGACAATGCCTGGGATTATTAACTTCTTCGAGGGAAATCCCAGCGCTATGGATGATTATCTGCCTCGTTGGGAACGTTTTGTTTTCTTTAGAGATAAAGGCAATACACCAGCTACTGGTAGTATAGGAGTACCAGTAACACCCGAACGTTCTATTGCCACAGACAAATCTCTGATGCCTCCTGGTGCATTAGCGCTAATTAATGCTAGTTTTCCTTATGTAGGAAACGGCGGGAATCTAGAGTATCGTAGAGTCAGTAGATTTGTACTTGACCAAGATACAGGTAGCGCGATTAAAACACCCGGAAGAGTCGATTACTTCATGGGTACTGGAAAAGTCGCAGGTGACAGGGCTGGGGTAACAGGTGGTAACGGAACGTTATACTATTTACTGCTTAAACGATAAATATAAATGGGTATAAAGCATCAGATATAGATTACACAAACGTTTTCGGGACAAATAGCGAGGAGTTGCTTTAAATTAGTGACTCC
>JBHJOU010000495.1:0-13443 GCA_050329355.1 Rivularia sp. (in: cyanobacteria) | reverse complement strand
CGGTAGGGACGTAAAGAACGGGTTAAGCCTTGAGTAGCCGTTTGTAAGGGGTTGCCACGAGGTTGTCCTTTTGTACTGTCTTCTCTCCCCATGTCATCTATCAAAGGGCAGGATTTGAGTGGTAAAATTTTGGGGTAAACAATTGCGATCGCGCTTAATTGACGCTGACGACGACTCCAAAATAGTCCTAGAGGTGCAGCGGTGGCTAATTCTACATTTTGCCAACGGTAAATACCCCGACGTTGTGTAGGCTGATAATATACCCAGTTATAACTAGTTTGTGCTGAGATAGTTTCTATCGGGTGTAAACGTGGTTTATCTAAAATGAAAGGTAATTTATCTTCTATTTGTAATAAAGAAAGCGGCTTTTTAGTTTGATTAAAAATTTCCAATTCAACAGTTAAATCATCACCAGCGGTAACAGGTTGAATCGCTCGTCGTTTAAGCACCAAACCCATCAAAGACTTTGGGGGTAAAACAGCAGCATAACCCAACAAAGCAAAACTGATACCGCTGATAACGTATAACCAGCCAGCCATAGTATTCATCGCTGCTGCGAAAAAGCAAATTGCAATTCCTGCTAAAACCAAACCGCTATATGCTGGAGCGCAGAATCGAGATTCAAACCAGTAACCGATACGACGAATCATGTTAATAAACGGTGTGTATTAAAATTCACCACGGTTTTAACATATTATTCTTTAAAAGTCTTTTAACTCTTACTCGTTTTCCGCTGAAAGATTACCGAAAAAAAAACCGCAGAGACGCAAAGAACACAGAGGAAAGAGATTTCATAGAGAAGGCTAATTTTAGGGCTGGAAGGGAGTAACTCCGGTGGTATTAACTCTCCTCATTTCCAACGATTGATACCAATCTTCTAACCCCGTTCCCGTAACTGCGGAAAGTTGAAAAATACGTATACTTGGATTAACTTGTCGTGCGTATTCGATACATTTTTCTACATCAAATTGCACGTAAGGCAATAAATCTATTTTCGTAATTATCATTACGTCGCTAGCTTTGAAAATATGAGGATATTTGATTGGTTTATCTTCTCCTTCCGTAACAGAAAGAATGGTAACTTTTGCTTGTTCTCCTAAGTCAAATAAAGCCGGACAAACTAAGTTTCCGACGTTTTCAATCATTACTATCGAATCAAGTTCGGGATTAAGTTGTTGCAAGCCTTTTTCTATCATTAATGCATCGAGATGACAGCCGGTTCCGGTATTTATTTGCACTACTTTACAGCCGGTTGCTTCGATTTTTTTAGCATCGTTGATTGTTTCTTGGTCGCCTTCAATTACACTGATAGTTAATTGATTTTTTAAATCGTTAATAGTACGAGTTAATAAAGTTGTTTTTCCCGAACCTGGAGAACTCATCAAATTTAAAGCGAGAATATTTCGACCTTTAAACCATCCGCGATTTTGGGCTGCTATTAAGTTATTTTTAGCTAAAATATCTTGTTCTAAAGAGATGGTTGTATGATGTATTTTGGCATGAATTTCGGATGTCTCTTTAACGGTATTGTGGCTGTGGGAATGATTGATTATCCTGCCATCGGGTAAGGTATGAGTATGATGATGCTCATCACTATGAGAATTGATTGTTACAGCTTGATTTTGAGGATAACTAATTTTTGCATTATCATCGGAACAACCGCAAGTTACACACATAATTCTTCTACTTCTATTTCCTTAATTTTTAATTCTTCTCCAGCGATTAAATCTAATTGTGTGCTACCACAATTACATTTTCCAAAAGGTTTTTCTAAAGTAATTTCTGTACCGCATTGACGACAAACAGCTAAACCAGGAGTTTCGATGATTTCTAATTTTGAGTTTTCTAAAACCGTACCCTGAGAACAAATATCAAAACAAAATTGTACGGCATCTGGCATAATTGCTGATAGTTTACCGATTTCTAATAAAACCCGTTGAACTTTTTTACCTTCAGCATATTCGCTGACAATTGATACTATATTTTGAGTAATTCCAAGTTCGTGCATATTCAGTGAACAGTTACCAGTGAACAGTTATCAATAAATAACTATTAATTATTTAATCTAAAATCAAAAATCTAAATTTTTTAAACTCCTCATTTATAACTCCTAACTCCTAACTCCTAACTATTTATTAGCAAATCCTTGGTAATTGTTCACCGACTAACATATCAATAATTCTTTCACTACCAAAACTGGTTTTTAATGATACTATTCCTTGGGGTGAAGAAGTTACTTTACCGATAATTGCAGCATTTTTTCCCGCAGGATGTGATTTCATTACTGATAATATTTTGTCTGCGTTTTCGCTTGCTACAGCTATGACTAATTTACCTTCGTTTGCTAAGTAATAAGGTTCTAAACCTAAGATTTCACAAACACCTTTGACTTCTTCACGAATGGGAATTGATTCTTCTTCAAGACGAATTCCGACATTTGAAGTTAAGGCAAATTCGTTTAAAACTGTAGCTAAACCGCCTCTAGTTGCATCTCGCATTGCATGAATTTCGGGACAAATATCGAGGATTTTTGCAACTAAATCGTGTAAGGGTTGACAATCACTTTTAATATCGGATTCTAACGCTAATTCCCCACGAGCGATTAAAATTGCTGTACCATGATTTCCTATTTCACCATTAATAATTATCGCATCTCCGGGTTTTATATTGCTAGCGGAGATACAAATATTGGGACGAATAATACCAATTCCAGTTGTGTTGATAAATAGTTTATCCGCAGCACCCCGATGAACAACTTTTGTGTCACCAGTGACAATTTGTACGTCTGCTTTTTGTGCTGCTATTTGCATACTTTGGGCAATTTTTCGCAATGTTTCTATAGATAAACCTTCTTCTAAAATTACGCTACAGCTTAGATATAAAGGTTTGGCTCCGCTGACTGCTAAATCATTTACTGTGCCGTTAACAGCTAATTCTCCAATGTTACTACCAGGGAAAAATAAAGGGTCTACAACATAAGAATCAGTCGTAAAAGCTAGTCTATCTCCTAATTGCATCAAGCTTGCTAAATTGAAACTTGCTTGGTCTTCTAGTTGGGATAAAATAGGATTATTAAAAGTAGTAACAAAGATATCATCTATTAAATCACGCATTGCTTTTCCACCGCTTCCATGGGCGAGTGTGATGTGAGTATCCGTTACTTTAGCTCTTTTTTTACGGTTTTTTTCGAGTTGTTGAAAAAAATGATTTTGTGGAGAATTTGGCATTTTTGATGTTTTAATAAGTATCCGTGCAAAATTAATTTAACAAACGTTTGGATAGGGAATAGTAGATGGCGAATTAATTCGCTGCTACACAAGCAAAGTCCACCTGCGTGGACTAGTTGCTTAATAATTTATTAATAATTTATAATTATTTATTGATGATTTTTCTATCTAAATTTTGGCTTTGATTGCACCATATTTATAATAAGCTGCACAAGCACCTTCAGAAGAAACCATACATGAACCAATTGGTTTTTCTGGGGTGCAAGCTGTACCAAATACTTTGCATTGCCAAGGTTTTAAAACTCCTTTAAGAATTTCTCCACATTGACAAGCTTTATGATCAGCTACTTTCAGATTAGGAATGGTAAATTTAATTTCTGCATCGAATTTTGCATATTCAGGACGAATTTTTAAACCAGAATATGGTATTTCATCTAAACCTCGCCATGCAAAACTTTTTCTGACTTCAAATACTTGATTTATGGCTTGAATTGCTTGCTGATTTCCTTGGTTTTCAACTAAACGACTATATTGATTTTCTACTTGGCAGCGATTTTCTACAAGTTGCCATAATAACATCCAAATTGATTGCAAAATGTCTAAAGGTTCAAAGCCAGAAATCACTATTGGTTTTTTATATTCTTGGGCAATAAACTCATAAGGATTTGTCCCAATTACCATACTGACATGACCGGGACCAATAAAACCATCTAATTGTAAATCGGGATTATCTAATAATGCTTTAAGTGCTGGAATCACTAAGACGTGATTGCAAAACATACTAAAATTATTAATCTTTTCTGATGCTGCTTGTAGAATTGTTAAAGCTGTACTAGGTGCGGTGGTTTCAAAACCAATTGCAAAGAAAACTACTTCTTTTTCGGGATTATTTTTAGCAATTTCTAAGCAATCTAATGGTGAGTAAACTATACGAATATCTGCTCCTTGAGCTTTGGCTTGTAGTAAATTAATTTTTGACCCTGGCACTCGCATTGTATCGCCAAAGGTTGTTAAAATAACGTTGGAATTTTGAGCAATATAAATTGCATCGTCTATTCTACCTTTGGGCATTACGCATACTGGACAACCTGGACCATGTATTAATTCGACTTTAGAAGGTAGTAGTTCTTCTATACCATATTTGAAAATAGAATGTGTATGTCCCCCGCAAACTTCCATTATTTTGACGGGCTTTTTCAGCAAGTTTCCTAATTTTTGAATTTGCCATTCTAAGGCTTCAGCTTTATAATTGTCTCGGAATTCATCTACGTATTTCATATAATAGGGAATTGGGAATAGGGAATTGGGAATTGGGAATAGGGAATTGGGAATTGGGAATTGGGGGATAAGGGTAAAATTTTAAATATAAATTATTAACTCATAACTCCTAACTCCTAACTCTTAACTCTTAACTTTTAACTCCTAACTCCTCACTCCTAACTCTTTTCAGTAGTCAACCATTAATTCAGCCATTTCTTGAAGTAATTTTAGTGTTTCTAGTGCTTCTTTTTCGTTAATTCGATTCATGGCAAAACCGACATGAACTAATACCCAATCTCCAATACATGATTCGGGAGGATGTTGTTCATCTACGATACAAGCAATGTTAATTTGACGTTTAATACCGCTTATTTCAACTGTTGCTAGTTTGTTTATAACGTCAGTTATTTCTACTATTTGACCAGGGATTCCTAGACACATTTTCTAAGTAAATTGTGAGTAATTAATTAACCTTTGTAGACGCAAATAACCCAGAGTAATGATACATTTTAAAAGATAATTAGTTGTGATTAGAGTTGAGATTTCGCTGCTGCAATTACTGCTTGCCCGAGAGATAATCCACCGTCGTTACAAGGAACTAAACTGTGAGTAAGTACGCTGATTTCTGATGTTTTTAAACGGTTGGTTACTTGTTCTAATAAAATACGATTTTGAAATACTCCTCCAGTCAGAACTACATGGTTGATTGAGTGTTGTTTACGCAAAATATTTACTGTTTCAACAATTGCGATCGCAAATCCCAAATGAAATTTTGCAGCAATGATTTTTGCAGAAGTTTGCTGTTGTAAATCTTTAAGTAGTGTTTTCCACATGGGATATGGGTCTATATAATAAATGTTATCTAACAAGTTAAGTTTAAATGGATAAGTTAGTGTTTCTTTATGTTTATTTAATAGTTTTGCATCAATTAAGGCTTCCATTTCAATTGCTGCTTGTCCCTCATAACTACATTTTTCTCGGCAAATTCCGATGGCTGCTGCTACTGCATCAAACAATCTCCCTGTAGATGATGTTAAAGGGGTATTTAATAAGTTTTTGGTGAGTTTATTTAAAAGTGTAAGTGGTTTTCCTTCTAAGTATTTGATAATTTCTAAGCTTCCATGCTTTTGTTTAATTTCTGCCCAATTAAAGCTGGATATTAATTGAGAGTAGGTATTACGCCACGGTTGATAATTGGCTTTTTCACCACCTATTAAGGGAACTGGTTTTAATGTCGCTAATCTCGTAAATTGACGATAATCAGCTAATAAAAATTCTCCCCCCCAAAGGGTATTATCTTCACCGTAACCCAAACCGTCTAAAGCAATACCTAAAACTGGTGCAGAATCTAAAGGTAAGTTATTTTCTGCCATACAGGCAGCTATATGACTGTGATGATGCTGAATATTATATATGTTGATTTGATTGGCAACTGCTAATTCTTTACCAAATTTTGTTGATAAATATTCCGGATGTTGATCTACAGCGATAGCTTCCGGTTGATGTTTAAATAAGTTTAAATATAAATTTAATGTATCTTGATAGTTTTTAAAAACAGTAGTGTTTGCTAAATCTCCTAAATGCTGAGATAAAATAGCTTGTCCATCCCTTAATAAACAAAAGGTATTTTTTAACTCGCTACCCATTGCTAAAATTTGCGGAACTTTTTCAAAACCAGATGGTAAATTGATTGGTGCTGGTGCATATCCTCTAGCACGACGAATAATTTGTAATTTTTCTCCTACAATTCTTACCACCGAATCATCAATTCGATTAATAATGTCTCTATTATGTAATAAAAAATAATCAGCTATCTTACTTAATTTTTCTCGTGCTTCATCATTATTAATACATTGCGGTTGTTCAGAAATATTACCACTAGTTAACACAATTGGACGATTCATCCTCATCATAATTAAGTGATGTAAAGGTGTATAAGGTAGCATAAACCCCAAAGTATTTTGTCCCGGTGCTACTGAGGGTGAGAGGGGAGGATGGCGAGCATTAATTAAGACGATTGGTGCAACGGTGCTTTTAAGTAATTCTTTTTCCTTTGCGGTAGGTGTACAATATTGTTCGATTACCTCTATATCTCGTGCCATTAAAGCAAAGGGTTTATCGTCACGTTGCTTTCGCGATCGCAATTTTTCGACTGCTGTATGATTGGTAGCGTCACAAGCAAGATGAATTCCACCCAACCCTTTGATTGCAACTATTTCACCTTTTTGCAATAAAGTACACACAGCATCAACATCGTCTAACATCGAAAACATCGCAGCTGTGACAGGTTTACCATCAGCACGTTCTAACCATACTTGAGGACCGCAAGTATAGCAAGCTACTGGTTGGGCGTGAAAGCGACGGTTTTCTATATCTGCGTATTCTTTACTGCATTGGGGACACATTTTAAAACCCATCATACTAGTGTTATGACGGTCGTAAGGTATAGCGTTAATGATACTAAATCGCGGCCCGCAATGAGTACAGTTTGTAAAAGGGTAACGATAGTAACGACTCAGGGGATCGAAAATTTCTTGTTTACAATCCTCACAAGTTGCAGCATCGGGGACAATTTGTGTTTTGATTGCACTATTAATACTACGAGAAATTACAAAATCATTAAATATCAACTCTGTTTGAGAATAAGTTCTAGTTAACCGATTAATATTAGCTAAGGTAGGAGATTCTTGCTGTATTCTATTAACAAATTTATCTATAGATTCTTGAGTACCAGATACTCTAATTAATACACCTTCACCGTCGTTACAAACATCACCATTTAATTTTAAATCTTTAGCAATCCGGTAAACTGTAGGACGAAATCCTACTCCTTGAACGGTACCATAAATTCTAATTTCTTCGGTGTACATAGTTGACAGTTAATAGTGGTTAGTTCATGGTTATTATTTATTTTCCCCCCATCCCCCCATCCCCCTATTCCCTTAATTACAATTAAGTTTCCATAACAAAACTCTATTATTCCCAGAATCAGCGATAACTGCTGTATTCCCATGTACATTAATGCCATAAGACCAATTTAAACTATTACGAGTTGGTAAACCATAATCGCGATTTTCTCCTTTACTTTGAAAATCATTTTGTCCTATTACCCTTGCAGCATCAATACCCTGTAGCGATGAAATTAATTGTGGTTTTTTCCATGCTAATAATCGAGAATTAGCTGTATCAGTAACTAATAACCAATCTTGAGTAGCAGCCACTCCATAAGGCATACTTAAACTATTAGCTTTAGGAAAATAAACTCCTTGATTCATTTCTACTAAATCAAAACTTTTTTGTCCGATAACTACTTCACAAGGACTATTATTTTCTATAGGAATTCCTTGCCAAATCATCACACGATTATTACCTGCATCAGTGACAACTAAATTATTATCCCAAACAGTAATATCGTGACACCAACGCATAGTAGAAGCTGTCGGATTACCACCACCATTTTCATCACGAGATTGCATATCTGGTTGTCCTAAAACGACATCCGCAGGTTGTCCATTTTCTGAAGGTAACTGATGCCAAATCAATAAACGACGATTTCCTGTATCAGCAACAAATAGCTTTCCTTGATGATAGAAAACTCCGTAACACCAGTTCAAAGTATTTGCCGCAGCAGTCGAATTTCCCCGATTGGGTTGATTGTTCTTAAAATCAGCTTGTCCTAATACTAAATCTGCTGGAACATTACTATCTTCTGGTAAAGTTTTCCATATTAAAACGCGATGATTCCAAGCATCAGCGACAACCAATCCTTTACCACAATTACAGATTCCTGTAGGAACATTTAAGGTGTTTCTTCCTGGTTTATTTTTAGCATTTTGTCCTTCAGAATTAAAGTTTGGTTGTCCAATTACCCAGTCAGCAGGTTGACTATCTGTAATCGGTAAATTTCGCCATCCTAATAATCGATGATGCCCTGTATCTGATACCCATAAAGGACCAGTTTCTGATATTAAACAAGCACTACGAGGACCAAACATTTCCACGTTACTTGGTGCCAGAGGTACAGCTAATTCACCTGCTTTAATAGCTTTTCCTAAAATGATTTCTGCATCTTTTGCAAATATTTTTAACATTGATTAAATAGCGAACAGTTATCAGTTATCAGTTATCAACTAACCACTATCAACTTACCACTGTCAACTTACCTTTATTTCATTTTCAAATCCTTGAGTAAAAACGGCATAAAGATACCTCCAATAAAACTAGATATGACAACTGGCACCCAAAAAGGCATTGTTGTTTGTGCCAGCAAAAATAGTAGTAAGAAAGTTATACTAATGCCAATTGAAGTTTGTTTCACATAATACATATTGTCTCTTATCAGCTTTCCTTTAAAGAATAATTTTGCAGAAAACCAACCTATCTCTAACATAATCTCTCCTAATAATTACTCAATAAATTTAATACTATTAATCCTAAAATTGCGCCGGGAATCACACCAGCAGGACCAAATAATCCACCTAAAATAGCAGCAAAGTTATATCCTAATTCTTCTCCTGCTAAAAGCATTCCCCCAATCGCACCACCAATCATTGATACAATTGTTGCAACAACAAACCAGATAAAACCCGTCAACAAATTTAAGTCACCAGTCATTAAACTAGTCATCATTCCGCTTAAATCGTAATTCGTTAAAATATCTGTCATTTTTCAGTTCCTAATTCTGCTAATACTTGAGATACAGCTTTTGCTTGTTCAATTTGTCCGTGCTGAGTAAATATTTTGAGAGCTTGTTGATAGTAATCACGCGCTTTTAAGAGATTTTGTTGATTACCAGCTTCCGGTTGATACAGTTTATCTGGTAAGTTAATTAAGGCGTTGGCTTTGTTAGCAATAGTGTTAGCGTATTCAATTGGTGTATTTTTTGGATTCCTCACTTTTAATGCTTCGTCATAAGCTATTACAGCCCGTGAATTGTTCTCGAAGGGATGAGAAGAAGGTAAATATTGCAGTGCATTACCTAAGTTATTTTGCAACATTGCATATTCCCTGGGATGCTCAATCAGATTAATTCGCTTCAAGGCTACTTCAAATGACTGTACCGCTAAGCCTTCAAATAAGTATTGTTTTTGCGAACCCCCAGACATCGATAAATACGCGATCGCAATATTGTTGTGTAATATTGCATATTCCTGTGGGTGCTTATCCCAGTCAAAAACCTGTAGAGCTTCCTGATAAGCTTGAATGCTATCTGTCATCCGTGCCATATTAAATGACCCTAATGATTGTAACACCAAGCCTAAATTCATCTTTGCTTCTGCTGTCTCTTCTGCTGAGGCTAATTCTTTGAGTATCGGTAAGGCTTGTTCATATGCAGTTTTTGCCCTCACAAGCAACTCCACATTTTCTTCCGGAATAGCCTGCAATGCTGTACCTTTACCAACTTTAGCACGAGCTTTATACAGGGGAAAATCCTCATTGCATAATTCTTGTGCTTTGTCATACAGCTCAAGTGCATTGTACAAATCTTCCGCAGTTTTAGGCTTTTTTACAAAACCTTGTGCTACCTCAATTAGCATCTCTATTTTTTCTTGTACTGTAACATTCGTATCAGTAATTGCTTTCATTGCTGCTTTTACAGCCGAATCCGTGATGCTATTGTTCATTTCCATTTATATCCTGAAATGGACACAAAGAGATGTTTATCTCCTGCATCGTTTTACGAAGTTTTGCTTTAACCTTTGACTTTAATAAGTTTTTACTAGAAGTCTCTATAAACTCGGATGGTAGACAACCTTGATACTGGAATTATTGAAACTCATTCAAATCAATAAGACTCCATTTATCATATTATATTCCTAGACAAGTAATGCCAACAACAACTAACCTCAATTTTTTTCTAATAATTTTTCTAATAATTTTTCTAATTTAGAACATTTATTTATAACCAGTAAAAATGACAAGTTATTTCAATAACATTCTGATAAAATTAACTTTATCTCACATCTTGCACTATCTATAAGTTAACAATAAATATTACTCAGTATTTATCCAAATACTCGACTACGTTCCGATACGCCTAGGACTGTAAGTCCTAGTCTAAAAGCATAAGTCCATTTAAATGGACTATAAATATCTCGTAGAAAGTAAATTTATTTATTACTAGTCTTTAATAAACGTAAGTATTTATGAGGAAGGTGCAAGATTTAAGTTATTCTCTTTGAGATGTTACCTGTATAAGAATTCAAAAATATCCAGATATTTATCAGTAATATCTTGTATATTTATGCCAATAATGATTTATTGATTAATAGTTAACATCTAAATGTCTCAAAATACTTGTATCTTCTCAACGGTTTATTTGATTTTTACTCTATTAAAAACAATTTATTTATAAGGCTTAATAGCATTTATTACCAATAGAATATAAAAATTTATGTAAACAGCGAACAACTAAACTAGAAACTGATTGATATTAAGAAAAGAGAGACAATCTTGTTGAATGTGAAAAGTTAAATCGAAGAGTGTTGATTGCTAATTACTGATAATTCATAACTGTTCATTAATAACCGATAGATGGCTAACTTATTATGGTTACAAGGTGGTGCTTGTAGTGGTAACACCATGTCATTTCTAAACGCCGAAGAACCCACAGCGGTTGATTTAGTTACTGATTTTGGTGTTAACATTCTCTGGCATCCTAGTTTAGGATTAGAATTGGGTATTGATTTACAGACAATGCTCTGGGAATGTCTCTTGGGTAAAAAAACTCTTGACATTTTAGTTTTTGAAGGTACTGTAATTCAAGCTCCCAACGGAACTGGGGAATGGAATCGTTTTGCAGATCGTCCCATGAAAGATTGGTTGAGCGATTTGGCTCATGTTGCTAATTTCGTCGTCGCTGTAGGAGACTGCGCTTGTTGGGGAGGAATTCCCGCAATGTCACCCAATCCCAGCGATTCAATTGGATTGCAGTATCTCAGACGACAAGAAGGTGGATTTTTAGGTAAAGATTTTCGCTCAAAATCTGGTTTACCCGTAATTAATATTCCCGGTTGCCCATCCCATCCCGATTGGATTACTCAAATTTTAGTCGCGATCGCCACTGGTAGAATCGGTGATATCATCCTTGATGACTTGCATCGTCCGCAAACGTTCTTTAACACATTTACACAGACAGGTTGTACAAGAAATATCCATTTTGCCTACAAAGCATCCACCACAGAATTTGGTCAGCGTAAAGGATGCTTGTTCTATGATATTGGGTGTCGCGGTCCGATGACTCATTCTTCCTGCAATCGCATCTTGTGGAATCGCGTCTCGTCTAAAACCCGCGCTGGAATGCCTTGTTTGGGCTGCACCGAACCAGAATTTCCTTTCTATGATCTCAAACCGGGAACTGTGTTTAAAACTCAAACAGTAATGGGAGTTCCCAAAGATTTACCCACAGGAGTTAATAAGAAAGATTACGCCGTCTTGACAATGGCAGCAAAAGACTCAATGCCAGATTGGGCGGAAGAAGACTTTTTTACAGTCTAAATGGGGATTGGGCATTGGTAATTGGGCATAAGGGATGTCTATTAACTATTACTCTTTATTCCCTATTCCCAATCCAAAATCTAAAATCTAAAATCTAAAATCTTATGACAGTACAAACATTAGACATTTCACCTTTGGGTAGAGTTGAAGGCGATTTAGATGTAAGAGTTGATATCGACGACGGACAAGTCGTCAACGCTTGGACTCATGCCGAATTGTTTCGCGGATTTGAAGTAATTTTGCGCGGTAAAGACCCTCAAGCTGGGTTAATTGTGACACCCCGCGTTTGCGGTATTTGCGGTGCTTCTCATTTAACTAGTGCGGCTTGGGCTTTAGATACTGCTTGGAAAACTGAAGTTCCCCGGAATGCGATTTTGGCGAGAAACATCGGTCAAATCGTCGAAACTATACAAAGTATTCCTCGCTATTTTTACGGATTATTTGCGATTGATTTAACTAATAAAAAGTATCGGCACAGTCATTTTTTTCAAGAAGCTTGTCGTCGTTTTGCACCTTTTACAGGTAAATCTTATGAAATTGGCATTACCATTTCTAGTAAGCCTGTAGAAATATACGCTTTATTTGGTGGACAATGGCCCCATAGCAGTTATATGGCAGAATTCTTTATATAATAGGCGTTTGAGAAGATATCAATGATGATTCCCTGGCTTTTCCTTAAATTGGACAACCGATTATCAAATCAATCATTCATTTTTCTAAATTAGATGTAATTTGAGTGGAAAATCATTACCTAATTTTTCCTTAGCACTCCTAATTCAACCTCTAAAAGATTGGCGATATGTCGAAGACATCACGCTCCGTGTATCGCTATGGTCAATTTGTTAGAACTGCTATCTGCTCGCCGCTCTGATACATACTATGAAGGTTGTCCGGAACTAATCAAAATAATCTCAAATAATTTTAAAATGTCATGCTGAAGTAAGGAAGACCGTTAACCCACTACTATTTAACAAAATAATCTGGTGGATTACAGCCATTCCATGAAGCACGTTCCTGGTTAATGTACTCTTGAGCATCAATCCCATCCCAGGTTTCTTTTCCTAACCCCTCTAGTTCCATAATGCTACACTTGGGCTTTACAAACATACGATGACGTACCACTACAGCTAACTCTTCTAACAAACGAAGTTGCTCATCTAGGGTAAGATTCTCAATTTGACGGCGAATATCTTGATAGGTAGCCATATTTTTTGTTAAATACCTCTATCACCAATGATGCCATATTGCTTGCGGTTCCGATACTTGCTTCTACTGTTATACAAAAGACGGAAATTTTATTGGTATAATTGAAAAACTAATTTAGTTTGATAAATCATTACTTAACAGTGAACAGTGAACAGTAAACAGTTATCAGTGATCTATTTATCCCTGGGTTTAAGTCCCCCACCTCCAGGTGGAATGCGTTGGTGGCGGGTCTAAATCCCCCACCATACGCCGT
>JBHJOU010000361.1:0-4616 GCA_050329355.1 Rivularia sp. (in: cyanobacteria) | reverse complement strand
TTCTAACCAAGCCGTCAAAACCTGGGAATAGGGACGCAGTTTCCCCAGTTCCTTTTCCACCCACTCGCCATTAAACACACTTTGGTAAATGCGGTTATACACCTGTAACTTACCATCTCGCTTGACCACCAACCCCGTCAACCGCAATTCCATTTGTTCGAAGTTAGAGAAGTTAGATCCCCGACTTCTTCAAGAAGTCGGGGATCTGAACACCGTGATTTCGATACATACAAATAGGATTGCTATATTTAATTTTGCATAATATTACTGATATCACAACCGCAGAGAAAATAATCTTAAATTTCCTTGGAACTACAAAAGAATAAAAGTTAATAATCCGGCATTTTCTCCGGATTTTCTGAAGTAAAATTCCGTAAAATCAAGCTTCAATTACAACTCTTCCTACAGGTTGGGCAATACAGGTTAAAATGTATCCTGCTTGACATTTTGGGTCTTGATCATAGCGGACTTTTCCTTCAATCAAGCGTAATTTACACTTTTGACAAGCCCCCATTTTACACATATGAGGTAATTCAACCCCTTCTCTTTGTGCAGTTTCTAAAATAGTATCGGCGCTATCATAAACTAGCTCTACACCCGATTTAGCTAAAACTAAGGTTTCTGCTGTGTGAGAAGTAGTTATTTCCTTTGGAGTTAAGGTAGTTTGTAATTGAATTTGATTGTCTTTTTTCGTACTATAAGGTTTACCAAAACTTTCCTCGTAATAATTTTCCATGGGGAATTCTAGTTCCTGGAGGATTGCTTTCACCTGTTGAGTAAAAGGTTGGGAACCGCAAACATATACAGTGCGCTCGGCAAAATCGGGGGCTATTTCCTGCAACATTGATTGATCGAATCTGCCGATTTTTCCCCCAGCAATTGGGTTTGAGTCTTGACGAGTTAGAGTAGTTGCAAGTTTGAAATTAGCATATCTCGATGTCATCAACTCTAATTCTTGCCGGAAAATAATATCCTCAGTAGTACCAGCACTATGAAAGAAAACTATATCAGAACCAGCGCTTGTATCCAACAACCAGCGCGACATCGACATCATTGGTGTAATGCCGCTACCAGCAGAGATAAACAATAGTTTTGACGATGGATGATTTACACAGCTAAAATCCCCTAATGGACTACCAATTTTAACTTGGCTACCAGCTTGCAAATTGTCATGCAACCAATTAGAAACTAAACCCGGAGGGGCATCAGCAGCATTGTTTGGGGAACTAGCTCGTTTAACGGTTATATCTAAACTGTGAGGTCGAGAAGGTGTTGAGGAAATAGAATAAGCCCGTTTAACAATTTTACCATTAATCTCCAATTCAAGGGTGACAAATTGTCCCGGTTGATAAGTAAACTCAACAGCAGGTTCGGCAACAAAAGTAAAGGTTTTTACATCCGGTGTCTCATCAATTATTCGCACACAACGGGCGGTTAATTCAGGCGATCGCCATGCTGTAAATTGATTTGATTGATGTTCGTCAAGCTGAATTTCTTCAATAAGTAATAGAAAATCACCAATGTGAATCACATCATCTGGTTTGAGGAGATAGCTTTGAGTTACCTCCATTTCTTGGTTATTAAGGCGCGAACCATCACTACTAGCTAAATCAATAAAGTAGTACTGTTTATTGTAAGCATAAATCATTCCGTGTATGCGACTAACTTCGGGAGTATTGAGAACTAAATCGCAATTAGGATGCCTGCCAATTATACACTTATTAAGATTTTCCATCTCTGGTGTGAGAATTTTCTCTTGACAGGAACTTGTTTGATAATTGATTGCTTTAATTTTCATGATTAGTTAAAATTTTAAAAAAATAAATACTTATAAAGACTTAACGTTTTTTACGCCGAATTTGTGTTTCCGCAGAACCCGAATTTGGTGGTTCCTGAAGTTTTTTCAGCTTTGTAGGTAATGTTTGTGTTTCCGTTGTTTTTTCTGATTGCTGAGGATAAATAAGTTCCGGACGTTCGCTACTAATAGCAGATAAAATTTGGTAGTGTTCTTCATCTTCTAATCCTAATCTTTGACGTATTGATGTTAGATATGCCAAACTTTTATCGGAACTGGTACATTTTTCCGCTAAAGCTTCTTCCAACATCCATCTATATACATAGTGCCGACCTCGTTCGGAAAATTGCGGTAATATTTCTGCTAAAATAAACAATTCATCTGTTTTCAATTTATCTAATGAACGTCCATTTAAAAATTGCTCAATATTAATTGGTAATCTTTCCAATTGACGGCGAAAACTATGAGTTAAAGTTTCTTTTTGATATTGTTCGGCACTACGTTTCCAATTACGAACCAACCAGATAGTGCTAACCAAAACTATCAGCCCATTAAATAATAATTGTAATACCATTGGTAAGCGCAGAATCTCCGGTCTTCCGCCATAAACAAAAAACGCATTAAAAGCCAAAAAAGTAATAATTGTAAATACCTGGTGTAATACTTGTTGGGAAATAATTTCCGGATATTTACGTTTTAAATAACCCCTATAAACTTTCTCTAGCTTGTGACAACTGTAATAGCAGATGATTATGCTTAATCCTAAAGTTAGCGGAACAGCAGCAATTTTGGGAATTGCAATCAACTGATTATTAATATAAAAACCTGGCTTCCAAAGAGCGAACAATGAATTATCGTAAGTCCAAACACCAGAAAAGTAATAATCGAAGTTACCAGAATACAATCTGTAATAAATAAAGTAACCAATTGCCAATCCAAGATAACCGTATTGAAGAAATTTTCGTCCCGGCTTTTGTAATTGGTTCCAATAAGCCTTTTCAGAATCAATATCCATACAAGGTGATTTACAACCAATACAAGCACTTTTTTCTTGACCAGTTGACTTGTCTACAGTTCTACACATAGACTGAGTAATACTTTTTGCTGGTGCTTGATGAGCGCTACTTCCTAATAAACCACGAGGTCCCGTAAACACAGTTTGTACGGCACCAAAAGGACAGACATAATGACACCAACTACGACCTCCATAAAGAAACACTACTGTGATGGCTGATAAAATAGTCGCAATTAAAAATAAACCGAGAACCCATCTTGTCGAATTAATAAATAGAATGCGGCTATTTAAACCTAGAAATAACAGAAAGAACTGTAAATAAAAATGGTTGCGAATTAACCATTGATTATTTTCAATATTCAGCCGTGGCTTCAAACCCAAAGCACGGGGAATTTGCGAAAGAAAGTAGAGAGGACAAATCCGCCGCCAAGTTTCATGACCAAACACAAATACAATAAAAACAGCAGCAGGAAGTATCATTCCCCAAAAAACTCTTGTAGCAATAGGATAAGCTTTTTCAGGAACACATCTATCACCTTGGACGGGGATACATTCGTGATTATCGCGTAGGGGAGATGCGAGATTATTAGGATCAGTGAGAATGTGAGTTATGGGATCGTAAAACAAAGAAACAATTAAAATTAACCAACCAATTACAAGTATCCATCTCACAGCGTGCATTTTGCTTTCTGATACTTTGCTTAACATGATTCACACTCCTGAAAATTATTGGTTTGTAGTAAGGATTTTAATCCTTAGATGAAAGGGCTAAAGCCCTTACTACGAACTTGGATTACCCAACAAAACTTATGGGACAGATTACTAAATTGTTTCTACTCCTGTACGAGAAATTTTGATTTTAGTCCCATCAAATTTTGTGAGGTTAAAGTAACTGTCTTCGTTATAAGTCAGTGCTTGCTCTTGGAGAATATCAATCGCCACTTGTTCGCCCAGTTTAATCGATTCTGTATAGTCGGTAAGCCAGTGAACCCCAGCACCATTACGGGCGATCGCAATGTTAGAAGCAAGTTTGTTCAACTCACCACCAACTGTCATAGTTGCTGCATCAGTACCGCTATAGCTAACCAACTCAGTACCATCTTCATTCGGAACTACAGGGTTAGGAATTACCCAAGACTCATCAAACCAAGCCTTAAGAATCGTGACACAAGCACCTGCTACAGTTGCGTGTCCGGAACCGTAAGACGGATGTGTGGGAGAACCTTCAGGAAATGCCATTGGTAGCAAATAGTTGCCGTACTGGCTGAAAACCTTCTGTAAAACAGAAGAATTAAATAGTTCCGAATTAATTGGATATTTTGCAGATCCACTGAGATGGTTATGAACCCTTCCACCAAATGTTTCGGGACGCAAACGACGATGTACAAACCACTTCTGGAACCATATTGCTTTGAGAGCGCGGGTTGCAACTTCTGTCACCAAACTGAGAATATGAGGACCGCCAAAAGTGGCAAAGCCGTCTTGAGCTTTGGTTTTTTTATAAAGGTTTCCTTCATCTACAGGAGCCTTCATTCCCAACAGTATCAAACAAGCATTTAGATGAGCTTCGTACAAAGCATCTACGTGTACATACTGACCTAAATCTCGCAGATTACGCATATAGCGAGGTGTGGAATCAAAAATATCTGAACCCGTCAACCCTCCATTTTGAACGTGCAACCAAGAATCATAATCAGTCATGTAATTGATTCCAGGCACCACTGTTTTTTGTTTTTGAGAAATAGTCAGCGAACCGTAGGGAATATCCTTCAGCATGAATTGAGAAACGTAAGGACCGACCAAATC
>JBHJOU010000191.1:0-5242 GCA_050329355.1 Rivularia sp. (in: cyanobacteria) | reverse complement strand
TCACTTCTGAATAATCAGGGTATAACAGTTGGTGTAATTGAAATTAAAGGAGGAACCGATCCAGCAGGAGCGCTTGAACGTTATGGTGCTGCAAAAAAATCTTTTGAAGAAGCTCTTCGCATAAATCCAGAAGTAAAAACTATTCTTGTTGCTAGTTGTATTACTACTGAAGTTAATACTCGTATTGAAAACGATTCTACAATATCTACATATTTTAATTTGACTGAAGTATTAACTGAGCAAAAATTACAATACAAAAACTTTATTCAAGAAGTGTTTTCATTATTACAACTAGAATAAAAAAAATAATCTGGAAATTCTTACCAGTAAATAAATTAAAACACCGCTTCGCAATTACAAAATTGTTAAAACTTTGACGATGAAAAATCAATTTATGTCACAATAGCGGTATTATTTTTAACACAGACTGCAAGGGGTAAATGAAATATGGCTGATTATAAGCTAGATAGTGTAGTCGCTGCGATGGGGTTGACGGAAGAACAGAAGAAGCAAATTATTGAGCAGTCAATTAGAGAAGAAAGAGAAGAAATTGTTGAACAAGCTTTAACTTTGATCGAAAATATATACGTTCATTTACCTTTGAAACGTGCAAGAAATGCTGTTGATCCATTACAGCGTTTGAAGTTACTTAAATATCGGTTGGTGAAGATCAACGAACTGAATTTTCAACAAGAAATGATAGGCATATTTACAGAGTTAAGAGATTTACATACAGTTTATCTGCCTCCGATGCCCTATCAATCGATGAATTTTATTTTACCTTTTCTGATAGATGAATTTTATGAGGGTAATCAAAGGTTTTACGTTGTTTCTCATGTCACTGAGGATTTTGAACATCCAAATTTTCACCAAGGAGTGATAATTACTCATTGGAATGGTATACCTATTGAACGTGCTATTGAGTTAAATAGTATGCGAACTTATGGTAGTAATGAACATTCAGGTAGAATTCATAGTTTAAATTCTATGACGGTTCGTTCGGGAAGTAAATATTTGGTTCCTGACGAAGAATGGTTATATATTTCTTATTTAACAGCAAATCAAGAACATTACGAACATCGTTTTCAATGGCAAACATATAATTTACCGGAAACTCAAATTATTGGTAATTCTAAAACCTATGGTTCTTTAGGAGTAGATTTTGCATCTGTAAAATTACAAGAAATCAAAAAAGGATTGTTTGCTGCAATTTCTAAGTCGGATAATCAAATATGTGATGAAACTGATTTTCAATGGAGTATTTATAGTACTGACTCTGGTGAATTTGGTTATATCAAAATTCCCAGTTTTATGATTTATGATAGACAGAAATTTCTTCAAGATTTGATTCGTGTTTTGGAAGACTTACCTAGAGATGGTTTAATTATTGATATTCGCGGAAATGGTGGTGGATATATTGAAGTCGCTGAAATGATGCTTCAACTTTTTACCGCTAATAAAATTCAACCAGAATTATTTCAATTTATTAATACACCGACAACTTTAAAAATAGCATCAGAACCTTGGAAAAGTTCAATTAAAAGCTCTCTTCATACAGGTAATGTTTATTCTATGGGTTATCCCATTAGCGGAAATTCTGATTATATTGATGAGATTAATCAACACGCAAAAAAATATTTTGGTCCCGTTATTTTGATAACCGATACATTATCTTATGGTGCCACAGAGATATTTGCAGCAGGATTTCAAGATAATGCTATCGGAGCAATTCTTGGTATTAATGGAAATACTGGTGGTGGTGGTGCAAATATTTGGCAATATGATGATTTATTCCATCCTTTAGGTTTTTCTGCTCTACCGAGAAATGCACAAATTACCATGGCTGTAAAACGTTCCCTTCGTGTGGGAAATCATAATGGTTTTTCATTAGAAGATTGTGGAGTGATTCCTGATTATATTCATCAGATGACTCGCAATGATGTTTTACATGGTAATGTCGATTTGATTGAAAAAGCTACGAGTATTTTGGCAAATATGAAAGGATTACATCATTTACCTTTAGAAGTATTTTGAACTGTTTCATGATGTAGAGACGTAGCAGTGCCACGTCTTTTTGTCTGGCAGATAACCCTAAATTTTTGTATTGTTGTCTGGCAGATAATGGGAGGAGACGTAGCAATACGCCCCGTCTCTACATTAGTGATTTCATCTATCTACAGAATGATGCCTATAGAATGATGTTTTTTTTAATAATGTATTTAAAATATTTATGTATGCAAACTAAAATATGCATTCTATAAAGATTATGAGTGAAGAATTAAAAAAGGGCGATAAGGTAGAGTGGAATACTGCTCAAGGTAAAACTACTGGTGAAGTTAAAAAGAAGTTGACTTCAGAAACAGATATTAAAGGACATCATGTAGCAGCTTCTGAAGATAATCCTGAATATTTAGTTGAAAGCGAAAAAAGTGGCAAGGAAGCGGCTCATAAACCTGAGTCTTTAGAAAAAGTAGAGGAATAATACTAGTTTGTATTGATTATAAGATTATTAGAAAGTTTTTCTACAGGAATAATATGCAAGGAATATTTGTCGCATTCTTGATTTTTAACTTATGAGTAAGGATACAAAAACGGTCATTGAAGAATTTAATCATGCTGTAAATATGACAGCAAAACAATTGGAATCTTGGTTAAAAACTGAGGAATCCAAATCGGTTGGACAAAAAGATGATGGCGATAATGAATCAATTGGACATAAATCTGGAAAGCACATCATCGAGATTTTGCAAAACAAAAAAGACGATTATACTGATGATGATATATCCCACATGAGGAAAGTTGTTAGTTATGTTCATCGTCATTCCGCACAGAAACCGTCGGGTGATATTGAAGAGACTCCTTGGCGTTATTCGTTAATGAATTGGGGACACGATCCGTTGAAATAAAGTTAAATACGTATTTATATTTAATGTGAATTCGATTATTGTTTTGAGCTTGAAACTATTGTCAAGCTTGGAGAAGATGAGATTTTGTGAACTTACAAATCGGGTTTTTTATGTTTATATGTTTAACATCTGTTACAAAACACAATCATCGTAAATCAGAAGTCGGGTTTTTAGCTGAAAATATCTCTCAGACAAGACAATCATCGTAAAAACCCGACTTTTCTTCTGACTGGGTTACAAAGCATCAAGAAAATCAATTCCTGGTAATTCCCGTTCTTCAAGTTTACTGTTAATATATTCGGCTGCGGCAATTCCTGAAAGCATCGCACTTTCGATCAGATTTCCACCACACCAATCTCCACAACATACTAACGGTAAAGCTGTTTCTGCTGCTAAATAAGATTGTTTGATTGGGGTTTTAGGAAATGCATATCTCCAGCGATGTACTTGCATCCATTGGGGATTTTTCAACCACTGTAAATTTAAAGTGGAAGCAGCATTTTCTAGTATTTGTTGTCCAACTTGTTGTAAGTCTGCTGATTCAAAGTAATGTTGAGCGAAATCAGCACTACTGTGAATCACAAAATGTGGTTGTGCGGGATTTTTTCGTTTACTACTATCTAACCCAATCCATCCCAAAATTGAGTTGTCTTTAAATGTAATTGCTTTCCATTCTGGAAGTTGCGGTAATGAATCCGGATATCCCGCCATGACTGTCAGAGTAGAATCAAATTCCACACTACGTAGTTTTTCTAGAAAACTATTATTTAACAATTCTGTTAACGCTTCTAATAACATCACAGCTTGCGGTGCAGGAATGGCAATTACTACCGATGAAGCTGTAAATTCTTCATTAGTTTCGCTGGTTAAAAACCATTGATTTTGAGAATTAAAAGTAATTGAATTAACACGTTGATTGTGAATTATTTCTAAGCCTTGTGTGAGAAATTTTGCGATCGCATTCATTCCAAACGGTGCAATGTAGGGAAGAGATGATGGAATTTTAGAAATAATAGATGAAGAATTAGCTTCTATTTCGTGAACAGTTTTAGTCCAAACTTCTAACTCTCCTTTTTCAATCAGTAAATTTACCAAACCTTGCAACACTTCACCCTTTGGTTTGAGATAACAAGCACCATGATCCGCTTTTGTTTCAAATAAACGACGGGTAGCAACTCTTCCACCAACACCACGAGATTTATCTATTACCCTTACCGAATATCCGGCTTTGGTTAATTGTTGAGCGCAAACTAAACCCGCCATTCCGGCACCAATTACAGCAACATTAGTCATTAGTCAATAGCCCGCTATATATAATTATCAGTTTTCAACAGTCTTACAAAGGATTACCAATAAGTGCCGAAAGCTAATAGTAGAATAAAGTACGGGAAAAAACTAACAATAGGGAGGAAGGGAAATTGGATGAGTTAAGGGTAGCGCTAGAGTTAGCTACTGAAGAAGAATTGCAAGATTTAACTGCAATTTTATTTAGTCGTAAATTTAATCCTTTGGATTACGTGCAAACACCAGATCCGATAGAAGTGCAAAGTCAAAGTCGTCAAGCTTGGTTGGATACACTTGAGGAACGTTTTCGCTTTTTAGCTGCTCCTGGAATGACGGTATTACAGGGGCGTAGCAAACAGGTAACTTATCGTGAAGCTTTGTTACAAGTCTGTAAATATTTAAAAATTCCTTATTCTGACGAGTTAACAACCGTAGATTTAGAAGCTGAAGTGTTTCTACATCTTTTAGGAAAAGTTTGGAACAAACTACCTGCGGGAGAAAAAAGAAAGTTAACCGAAAAGGTACAGCAACAGTTAGTAAAATCGGAACTCAAGGAACCTTTACCTTTGGCTTTACAAAAAGACCCCTTGGGTTTAATTTTTAAAGGCGGTAGTGCTTTAGCTGTGACTTCGGTGATTCAACCAATGTTACTCAAGCAAATTACTCGTCAGTTTGCGACTCATTTCGCTACTTATCAAGTTGCCAAACAAGCTGCAATTAAAGGTGGAACTGCCGCTGCTAAGCAATTCCAGGGTTATGCAACCGCACAAATAGCCCGTCGGGGTATGGCTGTCAGTGCAGCCCGTTATGGTGCCGTCAGAAGCGTATTGGCATTTGTCGGCCCGATGATGTGGGCTTGGTTTTTCGCCGATTTAGGATGGAGGGCGATCGCCACAAATTATGGTCGAATTATTCCCACTATCTTCGCTTTAGCTCAAATTCGTTTGACACGGGCTGAATGTTGGGAAATGGCTTAGAAATTGGGAATGGGGAGTAAGGGGACGAGGGGACGAGGGGACAAGGGGACGAGGGGAGTAAGGGGACAAGGGGGC
>JBHJOU010000950.1:0-5283 GCA_050329355.1 Rivularia sp. (in: cyanobacteria) | reverse complement strand
CATCATTTGGCAAGGGCCACACCAATCAGCGTAAAAATCTACTAACACTGGTACATCGGCACCAGATAACATTTCTTCAAAGCTGTTGAATTCTTTTTTACTAGCCATATTACAAAACCTGTTTTTTACCTTTGCTGTTTAATACTAATATCTAAACCAAAATTAACGTAAATCCTAGGTACGAATCAGCCTATTATGTTTAGCGGGTTCAAACAATCAAATTATATTGAGGAATACTAATGGAACTAATGAGCGAAAATTTGCAGAGTCTACGCTCGCAAGTTGCCGTTGTGACTGGTGCTTCAAGGGGAATTGGACGAGCAATTGCACAAGAGCTAGCAACATTCGGAGCCAACGTAGTTGTTAATTATGCAAATTCTAGTCAAGCGGCAGAAGAGTTAGTCTCCGAAATTACCTCAGCCGGAGGAAGTGCGATCGCGCTACAAGCTGATGTTTCTCAAGCGGAACAAGTAGACACTTTGATCAATACTGTTTTAGAAAAATTTAATCGAATTGATATTTTAGTTAACAATGCCGGAATCACTCGCGACACTTTGCTTTTACGGATGAAGCCGGAAGATTGGCAAGCTGTAATAAATCTTAATTTAACAGGTGTATTTTTGTGTACTCGCGCTGTTAGTAAAACTATGCTCAAAAAGCGTTCGGGAAGGATTATAAACATTGCTTCAGTGGCTGGTCAAATGGGCAATCCCGGACAGGCAAACTACAGCGCAGCCAAAGCGGGAGTAATTGGTTTAACTAAAACCCTAGCGAAAGAATTTTCATCTCGTGGTATCACTGTAAATGCTGTTTCTCCTGGGTTTATTGAGACAGATATGACCAGCGGTTTGCAATCGGAAGAAATTCTGAAAATGATTCCTTTAGGACGTTATGGTAAACCAGAAGAAGTTGCTGGAATGGTGCGTTTTCTTGCCGCAGATACCGCAGCCGCATACATTACCGGACAAGTTTTCAACGTTGATGGTGGAATGGTAATGGCGTGAATCAATTTTGGATTTTAGATTATCCTTTTGGCATACTCACCGACAGTCACGGTGCGGCGATTCTTGATGCTTCACTAATACGTTATAGCCGATAATATTCCCCGATCCATACCACTGGCGATCGCCATTTCAACTTTAAGCTCATTCCCCGACTAAAGTCATCGGGGATGAGAACGGTATTGATTCATGGATATAGTTTTCTGAACAGGATAATTTTCCGTAGTTAGTGCTGTAATTATTACAAGCATAAATAATATAACATCGGCTTTTTCTCAATGAAAATACGGTTTTATCGGGTTTTATGTCATATAAAATACTTTTATTTTTGACTCACTTCAACAAATTTATATCTAATTCTTAAATAAAACTCTGTCTTCGCAATTTTTACCAAAGAAATGGGTCTAAAGCCCCGTGCTTCTAGCACGGCTTTTCTTTAATTTCCGAATCATCTCCCTGAGTACATCATTCTGAGTGCGATTTGTCTCCTCGCAATATTTTAAAAGTATTTCATACTCTTCATCAGAACATCGAACTGTTAATTTTTTCATGCCGTCGTATTGCCGTCAGCTTATGATAGAATATTAGCATGAAAACACTGAAGTTTAAATTGTACGGACACAAACGAAATAGACATCTCAAGCGCACAATCAACGCTGCTGGGGTGATTTATAACCATTGCATTGCTCTACATAAACGGTATTATCGGATGTTTGGCAAGCATTTAAACTGTGCAAAACTTCAGTCTCATATTGCCAAGTTAAGGAAGAAAAACCCGTTTTGGCAATCAGTAGGTTCTCAGGCAGTACAAGATATTTGTCAACGCATCGAGAAAGCCTACCAATTGTTTTTTAAACACAACAAGAAAGGAGTTAGACTGCCGGGATTTAAAAAGGTTAAGAAGTATAAATCTTTCACTCTTAAGCAAGCAGGTTATAAGTTTTTGGGTGGTAACAGAATAAAAATTGGTAGTCGAGTTTATCAATTTTGGAAATCCAGGGATATTGAGGGAAACGTCAAGACTCTAACTATTAAACGCACTCCAATAGGTGAGTTGTTCATGGTTTTAGTTGTTGATGATGGTAGCAATTCAGAAGTTGAAGTTAAGACAGGTAAAATTGCTGGCTTTGACTTTGGGTTAAAAACATTTCTCACAAGTTCCGCCGGTACTAAAATTGAGTCTCCCCAGTTTTTCAAACAATCCTTAAGCGCTATCAAAAAAGCCAGTAGACAGCACTCTAAAAAGTTAAAAGGTTCATCTAACAGAGAACGAGCAAGAAAAAGCTTAGTACGCAGATACGAGAACATTTGTAATCGTCGGCGTGACTGGTTTTGGAAATTAGCACACGACTTAACAGATAAATTTGATGTGCTATGTTTTGAAACCCTAAACCTCAAGGGAATGCAACGTCTTTGGGGTAAGAAAATATCAGACTTGGCTTTTGGTGAGTTCCTGCAAATTCTAGAATGGATTGCCAAAAAGAAAAACAAACTGGTTGTTTTCATCGATCAGTGGTACCCAAGCTCTAAGACTTGTTCTAGTTGCGGACATATTCTAGAAAGTCTTGATTTGTCAGTTAGGGAATGGCGTTGTCCTTATTGCCAGTCAGTTAATGGAAGAGACGAAAACGCCGCACGTAATATTCAAATGGTTGGGGCATCGACCATCGGGTTAGGTAATGTAAGTCGGGTTTTGCCTGCTATTACTGTTTGAACCTAGAATCCCCGCACTTATAGGGCGGGGAGTATGTCAAAAATCCAATTTATCTAATAGGAGATTTCTCTACGTTAAAATACGGTTGCATTATTTTAAACGTGATATGAAATACGTCTATCACGGAGAAAAAGTTATGAATCTACATATGAACACCAAAAAAAATCAGTATTTTGCAATGAAAATTAACAAAAATTGCCTTTATTAAGAATAAGGTCATTAATAATGCAAATATTTTCATTTATTTAACCAAGTTAACTTGTTTATTAGACGTTATCTAAGTCACTTTTTGTGTAAAATAAAAATTATATATAATCTGTTTGGACCTATTTTCTGTTTATTATTTATTATCTTCTTGATCTAAAAAAACTTATTTTAATTGTTTAATTGATTTGCTGTTATGTTTTTATAAATTAACTTTAGATAAAAATAGGATTCAAAAAAAATATTTTAAACAACATTAGATATTTAGGAATGTATTTTTGAGTTACGTTAGGAATTGAATACCTTGTTAATTTTGTATTGGCTGTTGTAGTACTAGATGAATATCGCGATAGCTTCGCTTGCACTACGTGATCGCAACGGGAAGCAGATTAACATGGTCGAGAATTGAGAATTGTTAATTGCGAACTAGTTAACATAAATCTTCCCCCATCAGATGTAAACTACTTTTACGCAGGTTGATTGAGGTAGTGGGTGTTGGAGAAATTATTGAAAGTGTCGAGAGTGATTGATGCTTGTAACGAAATCATTGGTAAAGTTACGAGTTGGTTGGTATTAGTGATGGTAATTATCGGTGGATGGAACGTTATTGGTAGATATGTAGGACGATTAACTGGTAGGAGTTTAAGTTCTAATGCTTATATTGAAGCTCAATGGTACATTTTTAGTTTAATATTCTTCTTTGCTGCTGCTTATGCGCTCAAACATAATGAACACGTGCGAGTTGACGTATTCTACAGTAGATGGAATCCCCGTCGTCAAGCACTGATAGAAATTTTAGGTACTCTATTTTTTTTAATTCCGTTTTGTATTTTAGTTATTTTCTATTCTTGGGAAGCGGTTGTTAATTCCTGGTCAATTTGGGAAGGTTCTTCAGACCCGGATGGTTTACCACGTTATCCGATTAAAACGACAATAATTATTTCTTTTGCATTGCTGATATTGCAGGGAATTTCTCAAATTATCAAAAACTTTGCGATTTTGAAAGGTTATATACAAGTTTCTGAGGAACACCGTAATGATTGATTGGCTTGGACCATTAATGTTTGCCGGTGCTTTGGTTTTATTATCTTTGGGGTATCCGGTAGCGTTTTCCTTGGGTGGGGTGGCGATTATTTTCGCTTTATTAGGAACTATATTGGGGGCTTTTGACCTGCAATTATTCGGTTTAATGCCGTTGCGGATTTTTAGCATCATGAATAATTACACCCTATTAGCTATTCCTTATTTTATTTTTATGGGGTCGATGTTAGAAAAAACGGGTATTGCCGAACGTCTTTTAGAAACCATGGGAATTATCTTGGGACGTTTGCGGGGTGGTTTGGCTTTAGCGGTGGTGATAGTTGGGGCTTTATTGGCAGCCACAACCGGAGTTGTTGCAGCAACAGTAGTAGCCATGGGTTTAATATCCTTACCAATTATGTTGCGCTACGGTTACGATAAAAAATTAGCCACCGGAGTTATTGCAGCATCGGGAACTTTAGGACAGATAATTCCTCCATCTGTTGTATTGATAGTACTTGCTGACCAATTACGAATTGGCGATCGCAATATTTCGGTAGGAGATTTATTTATTGGTTCGATAATCCCTGGTTTGATGATGGCTGGTGCTTTTGCTTTATACGTTTTAATCATTGCCTTTTTAAAACCGGAAATTGCTCCAGCATTACCCCCCGAAGTCAGAAATATTGGAGTCAAGGCATTAACAACGCAAATTTTTCAGGTGATGTTACCGCCATTGATTTTAATTTTATTAGTATTGGGAAGCATCTTTTTTGGATTCGCGACACCGACAGAAGCGGGAGCGGTAGGCTGTGTTGCAACGATAATTTTAGCTGCTACAAATCGCCAATTGACCTTATCAGCATTGAGTCAAGTTTGTGATTCGACGATGCGAATTACCAGTATGGTGATATTTATTTTATTTGGTTCAACTGCCTTTAGTTTGGTGTTTCGTGGATTGAACGGCGATATATTTATGGAATCGGTTTTAAGTAATTTGCCTGGTGGTCAAATTGGATTTTTAATTGTGAGTATGTCAGTAGTGTTTTTACTGGGATTCTTTATTGACTTCTTCGAGATTGCTTTTATTGTCATACCGTTATTTGTTCCGGTAGCGCAACAGTTAGGTATTGATTTAGTTTGGTACGGGGTTCTTTTGGGAGCGAATTTACAAACTTCGTTTTTAACACCTCCTTTTGGTTTTGCTTTATTTTATCTTCGTGGTGTTGCACCCAAAGAAGTGACTACAACAGATATTTATAAGGGTGTGATTCCGTTTATTTTGATTCAATTATTTGTATTGGGATTAATTATCGTGTTTCCGGGAATTGTCACCTTTTTACC